>NZ_JMDX01000075.1:0-24167 GCF_000935845.1 Paenibacillus sp. E194 | reverse complement strand
ATACTGGCTGGATTCAAGAAGATAAAGTGTCGAAATCTGTAAAACCAAAAGGACTATTTTGGGTAATTTAGTGGTAATATATTCCTAATGTTTAGATCATTAGCGTAAGAATTTAAACCAAAAAATCTTTAGGGTCAGTAATGCTGTTTTCAATAATAGAAACAACTCTCTCCTGAATTCTCATGATAATAAACTCTTCATTCAGTCCAAATTGTTTGTCCACTTCATCAAAATCTCCGACTTTGCTCATTTTGTTTTCTTGAACATTGAATGTAAGAGTAGCGATCAAATTACCTTGAAAAAACATATCTGCGGTTACCTGCTGTGTTACTAAATCTACACTTGTGAACACAGCCTTCAAATTAATGGGTACAAACTCTGTGTATCCTGTCATTAAAATCATTCCTCCCTAGTATTTTTGAACATATCCATTGTTTAATAATGGCATAATATCTCCTCCGAAATCAATCTTGTTACTACTATCGGTATAGTGATAAGGAACCAAAATAGCAAAAGGCTCTCAACAACCTTGCTGACCCTAACTTGCTTGGCTAGAGATTTGAAACTATCCTCTCCCTGCAGATATTGTAGAATCGCGTTGATCTTATCTTTAATCGTAAACTTGGCAATAAGAAACTGTACCTCCAATAGTTAGTTTGTGTCTAACAAATGGGGGTGCGGTTCAGTTTTCAAGGGAGCGTTGTTGTTAAAGTCTGTGTTACCCTCGTTCAAAAGGCTATAACATTGACTTTTCTGCACATAATATTCATGTAAAATATATATATTCGTATATCTTAAAGGAATTTAATTTTTAGTATTGATAAACAAACGTCTGCTTCTTTTTTATTATCATAATTTGTTTTACTAGGGTTCTTGCAATGGCGAATCTGGTAACGGAGGTTCCGGCAATGGGAGAGGGAGCTATGAGAGAATTCGAGCAGCAATTAACGAGTGTTGAATTGGAAAATAAATAGTTTGGATTCATGAAATCAAACAACGTCCAATAATTGACTTTATTCTATAAGGCCATTATAATTTGTTGGTCAACCAACCAAAAAAAGGCGGGATTGTATGAGCACACAGGACAAAAGAAAACGATTAATCGATGCAGCCTACAAAGTATTTGTAGAAAAAGGATATGTCAACGCTTCGATAAAAGATATCGCAAACGAAGCTGATATAACATCGGGACTTGTTCATTATTACTTTAAAAATAAGGAAGAACTCTTGCTTTCCGTACAAGATGAAATACAAAAGCATTATCAAAGGCAATATGACAGACAGTCGGATGGCGCTGTAAGCCACGAGGAACTCTTATTTGAAATCAAATCCAGAGTAGAAAACAATCCAGACTGGTATCGTTGGAGATATGAAATTTATTCTTTGGGGATAAAAAACGGAAGTGGGCATCTTGAACAGCAAGTTGCGTCTATTCTCAAAGATGGGAGAGATAGTCTTTCCAAGCCGTTGCAGCATTTAGTAGGCAACTCGCATAATGCTTCTGCGCTTGCCAGTATACTTTTGGCTTGCTTCGACGGGCTAGCGCTTCAGAAAATTGTTGATGATGAATTTGATATTGATCACTCGTATAGACTATTGATTGAACTCTTTGGACTGTATGTAAGCAAATCCAATTCTGTAATCTAATAATGATTACTAACAACTAATCTAACACAATAGGTGAAATCATATGAAGAAAATTGTTATTCTTTTATTCATCTTTCTACTCATTGCACCTTCACTTTCTCTAGCAGCTCAAGGCCACAATACGGCTCAACGAATCGAAACATTTATGAAAGAAGTGATGAAAGAATATCATATTCCTGGGGCTTCGCTAGCAGTTGTACATAACGATCAGACCATCTTTCTAAATAGCTGGGGGACAATGAGTGACGGGTTAGCAGTAACGGAAGACACGACTTTCCTTATAGGTTCGGTAAGTAAGCCTTTGACATCTCTTGCTGTTATGGTGTTGGTGGAAGGCGGAAAAATTACATTAGATGAACCGATAGACGCTTATATCCCGTGGTTTAAGTATCAAACAGATGGCACAAAAAAAATAACAGTGCGTCATCTATTAGAACAAACAAGCGGGATTAGCGCTTATGATGGAATGAAAGTAACTGATCAAAAGGGTCGTGATAAGGAGAAAGGCATAACTCAAGCCGTTACAGCACTGAGCGGGGTAAAGTTAAGCCGTGATCCGGGTGAGGCATATGAATATAATTCAGCCAACTATTTGCTCCTAGGGGCTATTATTGAGACGGTGTCCAACCAGTCATTCTCAGCATTTATGGATACTCACATTTTCTCTCGTCTTGGCATGAATAACACTACTGCCGATTATGAAAGCGCGGTGGATAAAGGGTTTGTGCCTGGCTTCCATTCATGGTTTGGTAAACCTGTTAAAGCCGATGGGTTGTATGATCAATCGGGAGCTCCCTATGGTTATATGACTTCGACCACCAGTGACCTTACCAAATTTATAAAATTCATGCTAAACGGTGGAGAATTATTAACCGAACAAAGTCTAAAACAATTTATATCTCCTCCGGAAAATGGTAAACGATATGGTTTGGGCTGGCATTTCCCAAGATCGGGAAATAAATATCCTTACCATACGGGTGCAACTCCCGAATATAAAGCGGAAATATTCTTTATTCCCGAACAAGATCTGGGCGCTGTTCTTTTGATGAATAAATACCATGAATTAGAGGCTGTTTCATACTTAAGTATAATGGAGGGAATTAGATCCATTATGAACGGCAAAAGTACGGATTTGGTACAACTAAATGTCAGGACACAATGGATTACGCTCGGTGTTGTTTTATTATTTGCGGTTATATCCTTAATTAGTTTAATCGGTTTAAAACGCAGAACCACGATAAATAAAAAATATGGGTATCTATGGGAATCCTCTCCGTCATTTTCGCTGCCGGACTGATTCCATTATTCACTTATAGTATGGGTGTTTCGTGGAGGACGGTGGGGCTTTTCCTTCCAGATGTCGAATTCCTCATTCAATGTCTGATCGCGATATTGGCAGTTAACGGTCTTTTAACCTTCCTCTTAATTGCAGTGAAACGAAAAAAGCAATACCTAAATATCGGCCGATGACGTTTTAGCAATAACATATTGCAGGCTGCTTTATATGATCTGCCAATAGCGCCTCAGTCAAATTAGAAGGCTAGTTGAGTAATGTGAGCGTAGAAATAGGCATACGTATCAGTCAGAATCGGAAGTTTCAAGCAAGCAAATACCCAAAACGATGGGGAGGACTTGATTTATGCTTCAGAAATGGCTGGTTTTTGCAATTATCGTAACGGGTGTGATTCACTTGGCAACGCTGTCCTTGGACAGTAGCCTGCTAAACTGGATCTTCAAGCTTCTGCCGATGGTGCTGATCATCGTGCTCGCTGTCAGCTCGCAGCCTGCGACAAGTTGAAGATGTATAAGGTTTTGGTCGTGATTGGATTGTTTTTTAGCATAGCTGGGGATGCGTTGCTACTGAACAACGGAAATGAGTGGTTTATGTTCGGATTGCTGTCTTTTTTGGTAGGGCATCTGTTTTATGTAGCGGCCATGATAAGGCGCTGGGAATTTTCGTTGTTAACGTTGGTGTGCGTGGTACCGATCGGCTTGTATTCTTGGCTTATCGGTTGGCAGCTGCACAATGGGATCATGACTAATAGCGATAATAGCGCATTATGGCTGTCAGTCGCCATTTATGTAAGCGTTATCTCCGTCATGTGCTGGACTGCCATCATGAGTAGGAACTGGCATGCTACGGTCGGGGCGATTTTGTTCGCCGTGTCGGACTCGATTCTGGCCTGGAATAAGTTCGTCAGTAACGTGCCGGCATCAGGTATTTGGATTATGCTGACGTACTTCGCCGCGCAGTTGTTTATTGCAGGCAGCATCGCGAACGTATTCGGTGACAGGCAATTGTCGAAGGGGCGTGTCGTGAGGATGTGAGGCAGATAATATTTCCCATATCCATTGTATAATGATGTTGAAGGCTGAGGACTATTACAATGATTTGTTATGAGAAATGGAGAGGGACGGGGACTCTGCACTACTTTGGCTTCGACTTGCCCTTGATCGCATGAACACGGAAAGGAGCAATACATGACGATACAACCAGGGGACGTATTCGGATTCTGGAATTCATTATTGAACGCTTATGTTGCATGCCAGATTACGCATATTGTGCCAGCAAATCAACCAGACGAGGAAGACAGTTATGCTGCATTGATGCTGCATTGGACCGGAGGGGAGCTTCCTTCCATTGATCAGTTGAAACAGGTAAAGCCATTTGAATTAAACTATTATTTCTGGAATGAGCTGGATCATCTCATTAGTGAAGGTCCGATTCCTCCGAACTATACCTATATTGGGAATTTCGAAGTCCTTGTGCAGGAGCAGCCGAGAAGCTACGGAGACTGGGATCGCGAGAACAGGCAGTATCGCCAACTGCAGTGGGAACGCATTCCAGAGAACAAACGGCATAATTTCAAAGCGGCTAGTAAGGCGGACGGAAGCCAGCAGGTAGAAATTGCTGGAGTCAAGGTGCCATGGGGTCTTCGATCCATTTCTCTGAATGAGGTTCCGGATCTAACTGACTACACAGAATTGGATCGTCTGCCTTGTCTGACATCCATGAAGGTTTTTGATTGGAGTTCTGCACTGGAGGACTATGTAAGGACGCATGATTTTATTTACAAGCTGGAAATAGATCTCGAGGCAGAAGTGGAAAGGATCGATTTGCAGCACACGCTCATCACTGATATTACAATAAAGCCACCCATAATACATGAGCTGCTTTTACCTAACGACATGAACCAGATCATACTCGAGGGAAGTTTGCAGCATGATGTCCATATCAAGCATGAGCAGGAAGGGCGCGGCATCAGGCTTCAATTGAATGGCGAGGCGGTGAAGTCCTATCGTTGCTTATCGGGACTCGCGCATTTGTCTGATCTGGTTCTGTATGCTGTCGATGACATCGATTTAGGAGACGTCGTCGATAGGTTTCCTTCGCTACAGAGCCTACGTGTGGGCGGCAACCCAGGCTATATCCGTGGGATAGAGCAGTTGTACAAGCTCGAACAGCTTCAAATGTTCACGACGATAGACATGTTTGGCTTTTCAGGAGATCAATTCCCACGCCCGGATCAGTTGCCGCAGCTGCACACGTTGTGGATGACCAGCTTACCGGATGATGCTGCTAAGGCGATCAAGCAAGCTTACAAGCAAGCAGCCAAGCAAGGTCTGGATTTGTACATTCGTCAACCGCGCAAGCCAGAATGGCTCGCCGACAATCTCGATAATCCATTTCGGGCGTGGGACGGTCGGGAAGGAATTACACCTGCGCAAGCGAAAAAGGCTGCCTCGCTGTACAAACAAATACGCGGCCAACTACGGGAGCTTGCAGCTCAGGCACAAACAGGTGATATGTCATCCCAGGACGTGCAGTTGCAACTCGAACACATCTTTTCTACCTATATTGAGGGTTTTAACAAACTCGACAAGCGCAAGGTGTTTATTTATACCGAGGAACGGGAGGAGATTTTTGATGCTGTGACTCCACTTGTGTCCGGGATAGTTGAGGAATTGCGGGCGAATCAGCTCGAAATTGATGAACATGCGCTGTGGGAATATACCGACCAACTCCGCGATTTTTGATCTTCACGCCTCCTATTTTTGAGAGCATCATAATTGGATGCCGTTACCCGGCTGCTTGAACATTTGCCGGGTAGCGGCATTTTTATTGCCCAATCATGTTGACAATGATAATCATTATCAATAATGTGAAGATAGAAATAATACCCCCTATTTACTGAAAAACTACTATTTGAAATGAGGCATGCAATGTGAAAATCGACGTTAATCAGTTAGCAGAGCATCTTGCACACACTCCTTTTCAAGTAGAAGGCGTATATCGATATGCTAAAAATCCAGGTGTGCCTCACGCTGACTATACAGATTCTTTTCCTGGATTCGTGTTTCCACTTACCGGGAAGGTGCAATTTCAATTTAATGACACGCCTTATATCCTGTCGCCAGGAAAAGTTGTGCATGGGGGTGCCAAAATGAAACTAGCCCAAAAGTTGTTTGGCAACACCAACTGGGAGTATATCCTTGTTCAATACCGGATATGTCACTCAGAACTAGAAGAGTCAAGCCTTTCCCATCAGCATTTTGAATTATCAACGGGACAATCCCCTCGTCTTATCGAATTAATTATGCGTCTGTGGCATGTGTATAATCAGCGCGGAGGCATTCCGATGTTTCAGACCGAAATGCTGTTTCGCGATGTACTGAATGAAGCTTTATTATGTGTGGTTAATAGGCAGAATAGCTGTGAATCACTTACTTTATTTGAACGAGTGTCTCATTATATTCATGAATACTATGATCAAAGCCTTACAATAGAATCGCTTGCAGAACATAATAACGTTAATCGAAATCGACTTTCTTACGTATTTAGAAGACATGCAGGTATGGGACCGGGAGAATATGTATTAAAATATCGGATAAACATGGCGCAAGAAATGCTATTTACAAGTGATGTGCCTATACAACAAATTGCACAGTCGGTTGGGATTGCGGATCCCTTTTATTTTAGTCGAGTGTTCAAGAAGCAATTTGGTGTTTCTCCTACTGAATATCGAGCGAAGTTCATCAATAATCTATGCTAATTTCAATAGGCATCCATTCTATTCTACAACTGACTTTACTATACTAATGGCAAACGAAAGATTACATAATGTTGGAGGCTTTTCGTATGCAAAAGAGGATAGGACTATTACTCTCCATGCTATTAGTAGTAGTCATACTTGCGGCTTGTAATGCAACACCTGCTGAAAATAAAGGAGCGACTGCAGAAGGTGCATCTACAACAGCTGTTGAGTCAGCTGCAAAGGATTGGCCAAGAACATTTAAGGATGCCTTAGGCAAAGAAATTGTTATCGAGAAAAAACCAGAAAAAATAGCCTCGTTGTGGTACTTTTACCCTGAAATATTAGTTGCATTAGGTGAGCTGCCTGTTGCTACAACGGAGAAAGAGTATCTATCGACTTTAACTTATTTACAAGGGAAGCTCGATGCAGCAGAGGAGTTAGGGGATAAGGTGTCTCCTAGTATTGAGAAAATTTTAGCTCTTGAGCCTGATTATATTTTAGCAACCGAACAACATGAACAAATTTATGATTCACTAGAAAAAATTGCGCCAGTTATTTCGCTTAAATACAAGGACATTTATGAAAATTGGAAATATGGACTCCGTACAGTGGCCGAGATTATTGGTAAAGAAGATGAAGCGGAAAAAGTTATTGATAAAATGATGAAAGAAATTGCAACGGGGCGCGAAGCATTAAAGTCGATTCAAGGGGAGTCAGTAGCACTTATATTGTCTTGGGATGGAAAAACTTTTAATGTTCTAGGTGAAGGGAATCCTGTCTATACACTTGCGTTCGATAAAGAAAAGGGACTGGGACTTACACCAGATGATACATTTAAAGGTTCTATTAATAAATTTAATACGTTTGAGGGAATCTCAACGGTTCAAGCAGATCATATCTTCCTTATAGGTGACATTACGAAAAAGGAAACATTAATGAATGACTTAAAACAAAGTAATGTATGGAATAAACTGAATGCCGTAGAGAAGGGCAATGTCTATTTAATGGATAGTTCCGCTATTACTGGTGGCCCATTAGCTATCGAATACGCTTTGCGAAATATAACAAATGCCTTACATAAACTCTAAAAAGTCGAGAGAATATCATCGAAATCAAGGAGGGCTTCATATGCATTACGAAGCTATTAATCTGAATGAAAAGCTATCTACATTCAACGATCTCTGGTCTCCAAAAGTTGTTGCTGAATTAAATGACTATCTATTCAAGCTCGTTAAAATTGATGGAGATTTTATATGGCACGAGCATCAAGGAGCCGATAAGGTATTTATGGTGCTCGAAGGGGAAATGTTCATTGCTTTTCGTGATGGTCAGGTGAAAATCTCTAAGGGTGAGATGTTTATTGTCCCGGGGGGAGCCGAGCAGAAGCCATTCGCCGAAGAGGAATGCCATATCATGTTGATAGAACCTAAGGCGGCAGGATAAGTTTTGAGTTATAAGAAATATACAGAGTAAAGGGCCATCCGCTAAGGATGGCCCTAAAAATTGTCGTTACAGACAGCGCGGGGGAGGGAAATAGCCCGATTTGCTTATGCCTGCAAGCTTCCGAACACTGGCGTAACGATGTCCCGCATAAATTGCTCCACCGCTTCGTCGGTGTCGATCGTATAGCCGCCTTCCAGCCCGATAAATCCGGAGAAGCCGGTTTCTTTAATTGCGCGCAGAATATTCACGTAATTTAGTTCGCCCGTGCCTGGCTGATTGCGGCCTGGATTGTCTGCAATGTGGAAATGATTGATTCGGTCGATATAATTAGTCGCGTTGCGAATGACATTGCCCTCCGTGACCTGCTGATGATAGACGTCGAAGACGAGCTTGACGTTCGGGCTGTCTACCCGATCAATCACTTCCACCGATTCATCCGAACGCTGAAGGAAATGTCCGTAATGATCCACAAGTCCGTTGAGCGGTTCCACCTCCAAGACGATTCCGGCCTCTTCGAGCAGAGGGGCGCAGCGTTTGAGTGTCTCCACCATAGCGGACCGCTGATCCTCGCGAGGCACGCCTTCCAGCTCGTTGCCTGTCTGAGAAATAATTGAAGTGACATTCAGAATCTTGCACGCTTCAATCGTATCGCGTATCCCAGCGATATAATCATCTCTGAACGATTCATCGACTAGATTGAAGAACTTCGTGCATGTCGCGCTGATGCCAACCCCGATACGCTCTTGCTCCCTCGCGATTTGTTTCAGATCATCAAGATTCCACCACGAATAATACTCCAATCCGTGCAGGCCATGCTCCTTAATTTTCTCCAAATGATAAATGACATCTTTCCCGCTATAAGCGCCGATGCACAATGAGAACTTCACAGTCGATCCCCTCCAATCACTAGTATGAACCAAGGAATACAGGTTTGCCCGAGACGGCAGATTCAGTGGCTGCAATCGTAATGTCGTGAGTTCGGAGCGCATCTTCATAATTGGACTTAATGCGGGAGGTGTCGCCAGTACGGATCGCATGGATGAACGCTTCATCTTCAGCGATAGTGAGATCAATCCCATTGGAGTGGGTCTGAACGCCCTCAGTCTCGATCACCTTCAATGAGGTGTCACGCACCTCGAGCACACCTTCGTCCGTGTAGATATCGAGTCCGACGTGGTGGCCGACGGGCATCATACAGGTGTTGGAAATGGTGGCCACCATGCCGTTCGCAAGCTTCATCGTAACCGTCCCGACATCGGGAACGTCGGTTCCTTCGACTTTCTTGCCCATTGCTTGAAGCGCGTATGCGGCATATACTTCGTTCACTTCGCCGCACAAAAAGCGAAGCATGTCTACGATATGCGTTGTCTGTTCGACGAACTGTCCGCCCGATCCTGTCATCACTCTCCACCAAGGCACCATCGGCATTCCGCCCATCCAGTAGCCGAGTGCCATGCCGGGAGTCCTCTCAGCCAACAGCTTCTTAGCTAATTGTGCCGTTTCGCTGTATCTCCAGTGATACCCGACGGACGTGATCAACTTTTTGTCCTTGATCGCCTGACTGATGGCGGCGGGGGTGTCGCGGTTGATGCCGATCGGCTTTTCTACAAGAAAAGGGATTGATCGTTCGATTAATTGCCGTTCGGCATCCCCGTGGGCCAGCGGTGGAACGCAAATGTAGACCCCATCTAGCTTATTGTCGTCCAGCATGTCGTTCAGCTTCGCGTACGCTTTCGCATCATTGTGCTCTGAAGCCGCTTTCTGTGCACGGCCAAGGTCAACATCGTAGAATGCAGTTAAGGATACGCCTTCGATTTGAATTAAGCTGCGGATATGATGATTGGCGATTCCCCCGGTTCCGATAAATCCAAGCTTCACCGTCATAATCGTGATCACTCCCGTTTCAAGGATATAATAAATATCAACTTTGTAAGTTATTCTAATCGAACCCAATCCGTAATAAAATATCAGATATAACGCTTTCAATATCGAAAAATGAAACTGGAGGAGCGGTTATGGACATCAGCTATGGCAGGCATTTCATAACAACGGAGCGTGACCGGGGGCTGCCGCTTCACCTAGGCAGTGTCGGTTTGATGACGCACCAGGGATCCATTTATCGGGAACACGGCTATCACGCTTTCCACTGGCTGCATACGGTAGAGGGAGTCGGTGAATTCTCGGTGAACGGCACAACGGTAAAGTTGTATCCGAATCAGGGCATCTTGCTCAAGCCGAACGTGAGCCACAGTTATCGTGCGGAAACTAGCATCTGGTCGACATGGTTTATGACCTTCGATGGGGCACTCGCCAATCCCATCACAGCGTCACTTGATCTTCAACACATGCAGCCGCTGAGTTGGGGTTCCGATTCGCCGCTCGCAGCAATTCATCTGCAATACGATCATAAATGCAATCATAGCTTCGATCTTGCGGGGGTCAATGGTTCACTTGAGGTGTATGCCTTCCTGACGCTTATCAAGCAGTTCGGACAAGCTGGCAGTGAACCCTCCTTATCTGAAGGTCATGAGAGGCTCGCTCCTATTTATTTGCTCGTTGAAGAAGCGTACGGGAACCCTGATCTCGGGCTGGAACAGATGGCGAATACACTGCGGGTCAGTCCGCAGTATCTGAATTTATTGTTCCGCAAGAGCTGGGGAATAAGTCCCTATCAATATTTGCTGCAATTCCGCATTCAGAAATCGAAGGATATGCTCCTCTCTGGGAGATGCCCTACTGTGAAGGAGATCGCTGTATCTGTGGGCTTCCAAAGCGATAGTCACTTCGTCCATACGTTCCGTCGAGTGACCGGCATGACACCAATGCAGTTCCGAGCACATTATGGGGAATAAGCGGAGCTAAATAATGGGAATTACTGTACAAGTCCCAGCGATAACGGATGAGATAGTTCTCTTTCTGATTTCATTGGATCCAGGCTGCTTTATGATATATTGAAGTGGAGACGAGCTTATTCTGTAAGACAACCCATTGCAAAGGAAGTATGAATCATGAATCTAGAGACGGTCATGCAAGAGCTTGAAGCTCTCGGCAAGGAACGCACCAAGAAAATATACCTATCCAATGGCGCGCATGAGCCGCTTTTTGGAGTAGCTACAGGTCAGATGAAGCCTATTTTTCGGAAAATAAAACGCAATCAGCCATTAGCGGAGGAGCTCTATGCTACAGGGAATTACGACGCCATGTACTTTGCCGGGGTGATCGCGGATCCTGAGGCAATGTCTGCGGCGGATTTTGAGCGATGGATTGATCAAGCCTATTTCTATATGCTATCGGATTATGTGGTAGCCGTAACGCTGGCAGAGACAGATATTGCGCAGGAAGTCTCCGATAAATGGATTGCAAGCGATATAGAGCTTAAAATGTCTGCAGGCTGGAGCTGTTATTGCTGGATGCTCGGAAATCGCCCGGACAGTGAATTCTCTGAAACCAAAATTGCGGATATGTTGGAACTTGTGAAAAATACGATTCATGATGCGCCTGAACGTGCGAAGTACGCGATGAATAATTTTATCTACACCGTAGGAGTATCCTATCAGCCGCTTCATGATAAAGCAGTCGAGATCGCAAAGGAAGTGGGCCCGGTGGAGGTCAATCGCGATTCTGGAAAGAGCAAGTTCTTGAATGCATCCATGAATATTCAAAAGGCGGTAGAGAAGGGGCAGATCGGCTTCAAACGGAAATATGTAAGGTGTTAGTCCTTAAATCTTGGTGAATTACGAAAGGTTATGCGATGCCAAAAAACGATAATATGCTGGCAATATTGTGGTTGCTGAATTCGGGCGCCAAAATGACTGCCAAACAAATATCCGAAAAGCTCGAAATAAATATTAGAACTGTCTATCGATATATTGATGCACTATGTGCCAGTGGAGTGCCCATCGTATCTGATTCAGGTCATTATGGCGGATATAGCTTGCTCAATCATTTTATCAGAGCCCCTCTGCTATTTGATATGGAGGAGAAAAAGGCGCTCCTTCATGCTGCCATCTTTGCAAAAGAAGCGGGATATCCTCTGAGCGAAGTATTAGACAATGCGACATCGAAGTTGAAAAAGTATTCGAACCAGGAGCAGGAACGCACACTTAATCGCCAGTTAGCAGGGTTTGAAGTGATCAACCAAGGGGGAGCACCTTCTATTCAGCCGGTATTGCTGGAATTGGAGCAGGCTGTAGAACAGGAATGCTCTCTAGAAATCGATTACCGCACAGTCCGGGAGGAGCAACCCAAGCATAGGGTCATAGACCCCTATGGGACAGTGAACTGGAATAATAAATGGTATACCGTTGCATTTTGCCACCTAAGGAATGAGCTCCGCATCTTCCGGGCAGAACGGATTGTACAAATCGAGCGTACGTCAATTCGCTTTAAGCGCCCTGATGCTTTTTCGGCTCGTGAATTCGTTAAGCAAAACTTGCTGCCTGATTTGGTGGGCAATGACAGAGTGTTTTCTGTAATTATCGAGGGCAGAGCAGAGGCATTGGACGACTTATGTCTGCACGGGTTCTTGGGGCACTATCTGCAAGAGAGGACGGAAAATCAAGCAATCTTTCTACTTGAGGAAGCATCAATGGATAGGTATGTTCCTCATCTTCTCTTATCCTATGGGAAATCGATTCAAGTTATCGAGCCACAGCAGTTGAAGGATAAACTTATTGCTGTTACATCGGAATTAATGGAATATTATCAACGAAAATAACTTCACTGACAGCAGTTGTCAGTGAAGTTATTTTATGATGAAGACAATCATGGATTACCGATAGATGATGGGAATCCGTTGAATATTTGGTAGAGAAGGAGAACGTACACATGAGTAATACGGTATATTTGTATGTATTTGACACAATGTCAGACTGGGAGATCGGTTATGTAACTGCCGAATTGAATTCGGGAAGATTTTATAAAAAGGGGATGTCCCCCTCAAAAATAGTTACTGTGGGGAATGAAAAGACTCCTGTGACGACGATGGGTGGATTGAAGATACTCCCTGAAATCTGTCTGGAGGAGTGCAGCATGGCAAGTACCGATGCATTGATTCTGCCTGGTGGAGATACATGGACAGCACCCATTCACCAACCGATCTTACAAGTTGCCCAGAGATGTGTAGAGGAAGGCATACTGGTTGCCGCGATTTGCGGTGCCACAATAGGACTTGCCCAGACAGGATTGCTGAACTCACGCTGCCACACAAGCAATGATCTGGAATACCTGAAGATGGTCTGTCCCACTTATGCAGGCGAACAGCATTACAGGAGGGAGTCTGTAGTATCGGATGGGAAATTGATCACAGCATCTGGAGTAGCACCGTTGGAATTTTCCGCACACATCTTGAGAGCATTAGGTGTGTTTTCAGAAACAACATTAGATGCTTGGTATAGTCTAAATAAGACCCATAAACCCCAATATTTCTTTGAGTTGATGAACTCAATCCAATAAAGGTATCAGCATGCAATGAATCGGCTTTGGGTGAAACGAAAGTATGATCCGCATAATATGTTTCGTTTTGCCCAAGACAAAGAGGCTGCACGCTGGTTTACCCAGGTACAACCTCTTTTGCTATTTTTATGCCCCAATATATTTCACTGCAAACCATGAAAGCTAAACGAAGTTTCTCGTATCATTATTACGTCCGAATTTGTACGTTGCAATCAGGAAGAAAACAACCGCAAAGGCGAATAAAATCGTCAGATGAAACCAGATATTGCCCATCGCTTCTCCGGACTGTAGTTTGTCGATCGACTGCAGCGCCCAACTCTGTGGCATGAAGTCGGAAATGCGGCGCAGCATTTCAGGCATAATGCTTCTCGGGAAGAAGCAGCCCGCAAGCAGACAGGTTGGAGTCACAATCAGATTTTGAAGCGCTCCAGCCATCGCCGAGTTTTTGGAGAAAGCTACGATCACCAGCGACACGCTGACGGATACAAGCGCAAAAAGCGTTAGAATGAGAAGCATTTCCCCCATTGAGATTCCTGGATCCAGATTAAACACGACCCGCATGAAGAACAAAGCGACGATAATTTGCGCAATCATGACGATAATATTCACCAAAACATTCGCCAGCACATAGGTCCTCGCATTGATCGGAGAGGAAAGAATGCGGTAATAGGTTCGGTTCTCCCGGTTTTTCAAAATCAGCTCCGATAGCCCGGTCGCAGAGTTCATCATAAACAAGAGCAGAAACCCGATGGATTGAAACGACATTGCTTTGGTTACAGATGTATCATTTACAGATTGGGACGTCAACTTAAAGTCTGAGGAATGGTAAGTTTCATACAGCTGCCGGAATTTGGCTGGGTCGCCTCCAGAAATTTTCGCCATTGCCGCGACATTATCGATATATCCGTGCAGCATCGATTTCATATACGCCGTTACTTGAGCCCCTTTCACCGATTCGATGGAAATATGGTCCGGATTTCCGTTCAGCACGCTCTCCGAATAACCTGAATCGATAATCAAGCCGCTGTCCAACTTGCTCGCAGCCAGTTGTTCCTTTAGCTCGCTTGCCGTGACGTTTACGATTTGCACATGGTCGAGACGCTGCACAAAACCGATCGTATCCGCCGCAATCTGTTGACCCTGATCATCGTTAACCACGCCAACCCGTAATTGAGTCTGCCCTTGTTGGCCATACAACAGTATGGAACCCAAAATGCCGATAATCGGCAGACCGAAGTATATGAATAGCGCACTGCGCTTGCGAAATGTCGCGATCAGCGTTTTGGTAGCTAGAAACCAGATCTCACTCCACATCTTACAATCCCTCCCGGCGTCTCATCACGATAATTGATGCACCTAGAAACAATACGGCGAAGCCGATGTTTATGCAAACAACCGGCCAGGCTGCCGATACGTCATTTCCGTAAATCACTTGCGTCAGACCATGGTTAGCCCAGCGGATGGGTGACAAATTGATGAGGAATCCCATCAAGCCGCTACCAGAATCATTGCCGATGGGGAAATAGGCTCCTCCGAAAAAAGACATGAGCTGAACGATCAAGCTGACGACATTGCGGCCCGCCCTGCCTTTTATCATATAGCCGCATGCAAGGCCAAGACCCATCGCCATGATGACCTCTGACAGCAGAACGATGGCAACGATCCCCATATGGCTGCCCCAATAAGCTTTAAACACATATTTGCTGAACAGGATCATCGCTGCCACGCACAATACATTCGTCATCATTCCGCCCAAAATCTTGCCCGTAAAAATCTCGCCTTTACTTACCGGAGCAATGATAAGCCGATTCCCTGTGCCGCGACTGATCTCGCTCTGGATTAGCCCGCCTGCCGACATGGCCGCCCACATACCGACCATCACGGTCATGGCAAGCGCATAATAATCGACGGAACTTGGCGTTCGGTTCGGCGTTATGGACATTTCTTTGATGTAGTCTGTTCCGCTGCTCGCGAACACCGCCTCGGTTTGGGCCGGTTCGATCTTGGCTACCGCCACAGCCGCATTATATTTATCCGTAAAAGAAGCCAGCATCCCCTGCACAATATTGCTTGCGATCGTATCGCGGCTGCTGCCGTAAAGGGAAATTCCTTGCGGAGTCAACTCGACATAATCCACATAACGGTTATTTTCAACTTCCGTCCGTCCATCCATCCCAGGCTGAAGAGACTCAAATATCACTCCCGCTTTGCCTACTTCCTTCGTAAAAGCGTTAAACGCTTGAGACAACTCTCCGCCGCCGGTTGAATCCTTCATCAAAACCTTCAGATCTCCGATTTTGACATCGGAACTGAATGCATTGCTCAGCGCCATACCCAGGATTAACATAAGGACGATCGGGAAACCCAGCATGAACATCAGCGTACGCCGATCGCGGAGATCCTGCTTTATTTCTTTTAATGCAATCGATAATATATTCACCGTGGTAACCTCCTTTTCCGCGATCTATTAATCCCGTAAATTGCGCCCGGTTAATGTAAGGAATACCGTTTCTAAATTAGGCTCCTGTTCTTCAACCGCGCGGATTTCCTTGCCATTATCCATAAGCTGCTTCAATATCCGGTTCAGGTTATCCACCGCGGCATCACTCTGAATCCGAATTACCTGTTCATCCTGAAGTACATTACGCACCCCCGGAATGGTTTTTAAACCTTCGCTTTCCCCACCTTGGGCCAATTTCAATTCAATGCGTATATCCTTGACGTCAGTGACCGTCGATTTCAGCTGCTCCTTGGTTCCCTCGGCGATGATTTTTCCATGATCCACAATAGCGATACGGGAGCAAATCTCCTCAACTTCCTCCATGTAATGGCTTGTGTAAATAATGGTGCAGCCGGATTCGTTCAGCTTTCGCACCGAGGTTAAAATATAATTGCGCGATTGGGGATCGATCCCTACGGTCGGTTCATCCATAATAATCAGCTTCGGTTTATGCGCAATAGCACAGGCGATGTTAAGGCGACGTTTCATTCCGCCGGAGAAATTTTTCGGAAAACTTTTGGCCTTGTCGCCGAGACCGACAAACGTCAGCGCTTCCTCTGTCCGCTCCTTCAGCTCGGTCCCCCGTAAACCGTACAGCCCTGCAAAAAAGCTTACATTCTCATACGCAGTCATATCCTCATAAATCGCTAAATCCTGGGGAACAACACCGAGGTTCATTTTGGCAAAGCGGCTATGCTTCATGATGTCCTTCTCCAGAATCCGGATTTCCCCACCCGTCGGACGCAGCAGCGACGAAACCATATTGATCGTTGTGCTTTTGCCAGCTCCGTTAGATCCGAGAAAACCAAAAATCTCACCTTCTCGAATGGACAGCGACATATTATCAACAGCGATAAAATCGCCAAACTTCTTTGTAAGCCCCCGGATTTCCAATACGTTCATCTATCATTCACTCCGTTTCGTTGTGCTTTTGATGTCTTTATCATAATAAAAAAGGATGCTCTTATATCAGTGCATAAGTTCATCCTTTTTACATGAGAAAATTCATATTTTGTTAGGAGAGGGATTAACGGCAAATGAGAAATTTCATTAGTCACCGTACGGAATCAGGGTCGTGATGCTAAAACCGCGGGTACCGTCGGCGACGACCGTCCCGTTGACGTGTGCAGTCCGCTCTTCCATCCCGATCAAGCCAAGGCCCTTGACGATTTTGGAGGCACCTTTGCCGTTATCGGCTACGACGGCTTTAATAAAACGGTTCAATACCCGGACTTCCACATGAACGGCCGAAGCTCCGGAATATTTGGCACTGTTGGTCAAAGCCTCCGTGACATTTTCATAAATAATTTTCCAATGAAGCGGAGTGATCTGATCGATATTTCCTTCATGGACGACCGAGGTCATGAGTCCCGTTTGGCCTGCAAAAGCTTCAACCGCGGTCTTCAAGCGGCTAAACCCAAGCTGCTCCATGGGGGGCTTGTTATGTTTCAGCGTAATCCGGATTTCTTCAATCGCTTCCTTGGAGATGCCGATCGCGTTTTGCAGCAGCGTCTCCGCCGTTGCCGCATCGCTGCCCAGAAGGCGTTTGGCCGCTTCCATCTGAATTAGGGCGCCGGTCATTGCATGCCCGATGCCATCATGGATTTCCTGAGCCAGCCGGTTGCGCTCCTCCAGCTTGACCATATATTCCGAGGCTCTTGCGTATTCCCGGTTTTCGTTGAGGCTTTTCGCCAGCTTCTGCACGTCCTTGCGCATCCGTTCAAGCTCATCCTCCTGTTTGATGGCTCTCCCCATATAATGACGGACCATCACATAACCGAAGAAACTCCAAGCAGCTACAAAGACATACAAAATCATCATTTCACCGCGCAAAAACAATATCGGAAGGAATACGGCGATCAGCAAATAACCGTTTTTCCGCGGATGAAAGGACGCCAGCTCATTCATGCTAAACGGAAGCAGCAGTGCAAAATACGGATAGTGAACCGTGCAACCGACCAAATAGATGATAATTCCCAAAATAATTATCTGCTTGGTGACGCTTTTCTTCACGATATGCAAGACTAGATTCAGCGCCAAATAAATTAGAAAATAGAATACAAACCATGGATCCGCCGCTGCCGCCGTGAAATAAGTAGCAATGATGACAAACAGCAGCAGGATCGTTTTATTGCCAACCGTCCAAACTTCCATGCGATAGCCTTTCCCTTCTCTAACGAGTTTTGCCCGTCAGATAATAAATCGCAATCTGCGTCCGGTGCGACAGCCCGGTTTTATTCAAAATTGCTGTGATATAATTTGCCGTTGTCCCTTCGGAAATAAATATTTCTTTGGAGATCTCCTTGTTCGATAGGCCCTGCGCGATGAGCGACATGACATCCAGCTCTCGTTCCGTAAACAAACTGCGGTCGAAAGGCCCGTCATTGGGGGAACTCTGCTCCCTTTCAGGACTGATTCCCGCTTTCTGCTTTCCGAAGGATGCAGTCGGGACGGACATTTTACTCTCCGTCGACTCCCGGCTCCCTGACATCTGGGATTTGAGCTTTTCCAGCACCACATCCTGCAGGACGCTCTGCCCGTTATGTATGCTTTTGATCGCATCGCGGATCCGCTCCGGGTCGGTGTTTTTTAGCAGATATCCCTTTGCGCCGAAGCGGATGGCATCCAGAATATATTCATCGTCATCAAACGTCGTTAAAATGAGCGGTTTGGTCGCCGTCTGCTCGCTAATCAGCTTGGTGGCCTCAACCCCGTTCATATTCGGCATCCGTACATCCAGCAAGGCAACATCTACTTCATGAGCCTGGCAGTATTCAACGGCCTCCCGGCCGTCCTCCACTGTGGCAAGCACGTCGAATTCCCCGAATGTGGTTAAAATAATCTTCATCCCTTCGCGGATGAATGAGTTGTCATCGGCGATTAGTACGCGAATTTTCATCATACGCCTCCTTGCTTTATTTCAGCATGATTTCATAAACGGCTTCTTCCTGCTGTGTATCTTCGAACCATTCCGTGCCGGCGTATGTAAAACCTATTTTTTCAAGAATCCTGCTGGAATCCGCATTTTGAGGGTCAACAGAAGCATGGATTCGCTTCACGCCGCCATGATTTTTGGCAAGCTCTAAGCAAGCCTTTGCCGCTTCTGTCGCATATCCTTTTCCCCAGCTTGACTTGGCAAAATGATAAATGAGTTCAACCTCATGGACTTCTCCCGATATATTAAAACCGCCAGCTCCTATGACCATGCCCGTTTCTTTTTCCACCACCGCATAGACGGACAATCCCTTTGCCTGATGACATTCGCGGTAAGCTGTAAGAGTCAAAGGCAGCTTCTCATGGCCGGCGGCACCAAGACAGTACCGCATCACTTCCTCATCGCCCCAAAACCGCTTAGCAGCCTCAACATCCTCTTCTTCAAAAACGCGCAGAGCAAGACGCTCGGTTTCAATTTCATATGCGGATTTCATATTTTTATCTCCTTTTTAATGGAATTCCATGGGCCTATCCCCAGATCTTTTAATATTTATTGTACTCAAAGGATATTTTTATGGGAAGAAAAAAGTACAGCCCCCATCTGACGATGAAGCACTGTACTTCCCTATCATTGATTTCCTCTTTTATTTTTCTCCAGCTCAGCTTGTAATTTAGCATTCTCTCTCAATAAACTCGCATTCTCTTCCAATAACTTTTGTACGTCTGGGACATCCTTGGCAGAAATCCAGCCGTGCAGATCCTCTCTTCTTTCATACTCTGGCAATTGATCGCGCATAACCATCTTAATGTGCTGTATATCTTCTACATAATAGGTAGGTACTTCCTCAAATACGGATTGTTTAAACTCTTGGAGCCTCTCATAATATTCCCCTACTACAAAGTCGTATGGCTTTTGTCTTAATGCTTCATCCGTGACAACGAAAGCAAATCTGGGTTTGCCAATTTCTCCGGCATAATCATATTCCCAATGCGTATAACTCTTTGATTCATCATCACGAAGCGTTAAACCATAGAATCCTCCGAGAATTAGAATATATATATCGGATTCATCGATCCATCTTTTCCTAATGCTCATCGGAGTTTCCTTGAAGAATAGCTCAACTCCTGCAGGAATATGCCCAGCTTTACGTACAGCTTCAACAGCGGTATATCTTTCCTCAACTAAATCAGAAAAAGTAGACGATATGTAGACTTGTAATTTTCTTTTCATAGGCCACCTTTATGAATTGAAATGAAATTAATATGGATCATACCGTCACATTACTTTATGTGTCAATATTTAACGATACTGTGTAGGTTACATGCGAAGGAAACGAGAGAGGGGTACAGCGTCATCGTGATTTTGGGATGTAAAGAAGTGTATATCAAAGTAAACAACTATCTATTACTGCGCATAAAAATGTCTCATAAAATCTATGGTAAAGAGGCTACTTGGAATAAATGGGCGTCAGGGTCAGGCTCATGTACCAGACTTGTACAAACGTAATTGTCATTTCAATCTAAGAAATGGGGATGAAAAATGAAGCAGAGTCAAAGGTATCCAAGACGAAGTTCGTTGTTGTTGTCACTTGTGCTAATCTTCTCGATTGTTTTTTCTGTCCATCCATCCGTACTGAATGCAGAGGGGAATACACCGCCGGAGGTTACGCAAGAGCAGGGGGATCAACAGCCTTTGCCTGAAACTCCTACTCAGCCGGAGCAAGGGGGAATTCCTCAGCCTGATTTCAATCAACAGCCCCAATCTGATCTCGAGCAACAGCCACAGCCTGCCATAGAGCAGCCTCTTGACCTTGCTGCTGCGACGGGATATTTTCCACCCAACACCGCGGCATCTGGGAACGTAAAAAATATGGCCTTGTTGTACACCGGATATTACGGCGGACGAACGACATACGAGGGAAAAGAAATCGGCACGTATGACAAAAATACATTGTTGCCTTATGTTGCGCACTACAACAGCAATAATGTGATGGACGACACCTTTTTTGACTCATTCCTGTTCCTAGGAATCAATACGCCTGACTATCGGGATTTCGGCGATTCGGCGGATCCTGCCAAGTGGACCTACAAGACGGATTGGGAGTGGTATATCAACCGTATTTTCACTGCCAACCAACAGCTGGACGCTCTGAACCAAGCTACCCAGCAGGTTGCAGCCACGCTAAACCAACCAAACTACAAATCCAAGGTATATATTATGATACCTTATCCCAACAGTAGAATAACCAATTTCGGGGATGTCGATAACGACGGAATCAGTGAAAATTTAAAAACCAATCCTAGCAACTTGACCAAGGTAACCAAATGGTATATCGACACTGTACGAAGCAAATGGAACCAAGCCCAATACAGCAACCTTGAATTAAAGGGTTTCTATTGGTTCCACGAAGATATCGACACCGGCAATCAGGGTGAGGTTAATGCGATCAATAACACTGGAAACTATCTGCACTCGCTTGGCTTGAAATATTGCTGGATTCCATACTTTGGTGCAGGACAAAGCAAAAACGCGCATAACTATACCTTTGATTTCAGTATCCAGCAGCCCAACCACTATTTCGTCCCGAGTTCAGACTATTCGAGAATGACCAATGTTACCACCCAAGCTCAAACCTACAATCAAGGCATCGAAATGGAATTTGACGAGAGGGCGATGTCTGACCCCGATTTTAAGAACCGTTTCGATAATTACTTAAAGGCTGGCGCAGAATACGGGTACATGACAGGGGCGATCAAAGGCTGGTACCAAGATATCTTCGGAATATATAACCTCTATAAGAACAAGAACAACAACGGCGTAAGCGGCATTTATGACGGTAGACAAATGTACGAAGACATCTACAAATTCACCAAAGGAACGTACACGATTCCAGGAAACCTGGCAAGCGGCAAGACGGCTGTAGCCTCTTCCAGCCAAAGTTCTTCTGTATCCGCCGATAAGGCGGTCGACAATAAGTTCGGCACCAGATGGTCAAGCCAGCAATATACAAATACGGAATGGATTTACGTCGATCTTGGTCAAGCCTATAACGTTAACCGAGTTAGGCTGAACTGGGAGACCGCATACGGCAAGAGTTACAAAATACAAGTATCGAACGATGCAACCAATTGGACGGATGTCTATGCGACCACAACTGGCGTTGGCGGAGTCGACGATATTGGCTTTGTGCCAACAACGGCAAGGTATGTAAGAATGTACGCGACGGAACGAGGGACGATCTACGGGTACTCCCTTTACGAGTTTCAGGTATATGGGGATAGCGTTGGGTCCGCCACCACAGCGAATCTAGCGTTAAATAAGACAGCTTCGTCATCTTCCAACCAAGACGCAACTCTTACGCCGAACAATGTGGTGGACGGCAATGCGACGACAAGATGGTCTAGTCAGTTTACAGATTCAGAGTGGGTAGCGATTGACCTCGGTCAGTCGTATAACATTAATCGAGTCCTATTGAATTGGGAGCTTGCTTATGGAAAAGGCTACAAAATCCAAGTATCCAATGATGCGGCCAACTGGACGGATGTATATACCACGACAACGGGTAATGGGGGCATCAACGATATATTCTTTACACCAGTGAATGCAAGGTATGTACGAATGTACGGGACGCAAAGGGCTTACACCTTCTACGGATACTCCTTGTATGAATTCCAGGTTTATGGCAGCAAGCCAAATCTAGCGCTAAATAAATCGGCAACAGCTTCTTCCAACGAGACAGCCGCATACACGGCCGATAAAGCGGTAGACGGCAATCCGACGACGAGATGGTCCAGTCTATATTCCAACCCGCAATGGATTTACGTAGACCTCGGACAACAATATCGAGTCAATCAGGTCAAATTGAACTGGGAGTTTGCCTATGCGAAGGGCTACAGGATTCAGGTGTCGAACGATGCCCTCAATTGGGCGGATATGTATACGACATCAACGGGCGACGGCGGCATTGACGATATCTACTTTGAACCAGTAAATGCGAGGTATGTCCGCATGTATGCAACGAACCAGGGTACCGACTACTGGTATTCGCTTTATGAGTTCGAAGTCTACGGCAGCTGATCCATTGGCCTTATGGTGTGAACTTTCCTAGACTGAAGCAGGTAAAACGCAAGTATGATCCCCATAATGTGTTTCGTTTTGCCCAAAGTATTCCAGTGGGGAAGCGGCCTCGCCGTTAGGGGGGATCCCCCCCTATACCACGAAACAGAAGAAAACACCCTCAAGGGAATGCTCCTATAGCGTAAGATAGGGGAGATAACCTTGGAGGTGTTTTTTTGTGGACACATCAAAATCTACATCTTCAATAAATTCGATAACCTCACCATTGGGACTGTGAATGAGAGCGTTTCTGACTACAAGTGGCGGTTCGCCAAGGGACAGACTCGCCGGTTCAACAAATGGCTTTGCTCCATATGCGATTGCTTTCTGGTACATATTCCCAACATCTTGGACATAGAAGGCGAGATGTAATAATGCCCCATGAGCTACCTCATCATCAGACTGTGCTTTCTTGCCTTGAGCAGGAATGACCGCGTCGTTATCAAAGACCTCAATACAAGTTCTTTGGTCAGGTGAAATCAGCATGGAGGCTTCTTTAATTTGAAAGGATGGCAGACTCCAGTGATGGCCGATCTTGAACCCTAATACTTCTGTATAGAACGCAATGGTTGCTTGATAATCTTTGGCTTGGATTGCCACATGGGCAAGACCTTGTATACTCATTTATAAGCCTCCTCATTAGAGATGGTTCTAATTATAGGGGGATGAATTCGAGAAATGAATGCGAAAAGTGAGGAACATGTAGTAGAATGCATGTGAATATAAGGTTATGCAGGCTGAGGAGTTTATTTTATTAAAATCTCGTATTTGAGGTGTGCATCCTATGGAAAATGGGTTCGATGATATTGATCAAAAGATCATGAAATTACTTCAGCATAATGCGCGAATGTCGATTTCCCAGATCAGTAAGGAAGTGTCCATGTCTCAGCCATCCGTGAAAGAAAGAATGATTAAGCTGGAAGAAAAAAATATCATTTCTGGATATACGGCTGAATTTAATTTGCGGAATTTGAACAGAGGGACAACCACGTTTATTTTGTTAAAAACGGAACGGTGCCAAGAGGTTGTTGATTTT
>NZ_JMDX01000074.1:0-24617 GCF_000935845.1 Paenibacillus sp. E194 | reverse complement strand
CCATTGTACACAGAAGTTACTTTTGATAGTTCTAAGGAAGAAATAGAGTATAAAGAAAATTTGTTGGATGGCGAGGAAATTGATTTTGATTACCGCTATTTAAAACTTTAAGCACGACAAAGAATACAAACCATAGGGTTGCCAATAATAACAACATTTCGATTTGAGTATGTTAATGAAGGTATATTGATATACTCAAAACAAATGAAACAAAATCAGATGGATGTCGAACAGTTAAGGTAGAAGATCAAAATATCCAAAATCAAGTAGAATATTTCCACAGAAATAGTCTCACGCCTTCAACTAAAATCACAAGTGAGGTGGCTTTATGAATCAATCTGATATTATTTTACCAAACGAAATTAGTGACATTGTAAGTGATTGGTTTTGGGATATTATTATGAACGCAAATCATAATACGGATAGATTAAGAGAAATATTGAGAGAAATGGATCAAGAACATATTTTGAAGTTCCAGGAACAATTTTTAGATGCGGCAAGTGTATTACAAGATGATCCATTTTTAGATTACATAGAAGAGTCAGAGGATGGGATTGAAGACGTAAGTTACTTGGTAGTAAGTAAGGGGAAGAAGTACTATGCAGAGATACTTAATAATCCTGAGAAAATCCCATCTACAGCTGAAGATTGCGAAATTTTATTCGGCATCGCAGATGAAGTATGTATAGAAAAGTTCGGTGAATCAACCGGGGTATACTAACATATATGCTGGAGGTAAGTGTCGTGGAAAATAGTAATAAGCTTCATTATTTTGTTCATTACTTGGATGATGAAGATGTGTATTCTGCTTTAGAAAAATATTGGATTGATATGTTTTTTATGTTGTTGCATAAAGAGAATATAGATGGAAGCGATTGGATATGCCCTTATTATAACACCACCTTCAGTAATGGGAAAAAAATGATGGATGGAAATCCTATATTTTCGGCGAAATCAACAAAAAAGAATAAAATAATTAGAATTATCCAAGAAAGCTCTGAGAATGCGGATTTATTATCTTATTGGATGAATAGTACTATGGACAATAGGAGCAAGAATGAATTGGTGATAGTATGTACATTACATAATAATAACTTGGAAAAGATAAAAGAAATAATCATTAGTTGGATTAAAGGGAATTTGAAAGATACAAAATAAAAAGTCTGAGAGAAAATACGATGATGAGAAAATATTCTTTTAAAGAATGTGTAATTGAAATAGATCCAAGGTATTTAGTAGAAGGACTCCATGTTGCAGAAGAAGAGCAGTTTGAATCGATTCATATTAGTGGATTTGTTGATGATGTTGATTTTAAATGTGATTTGGATCTTGCACCTTTAAAAAATAAGAAATTTATTAAAAATCTAGCGATTGACAACAATTTTAAATTTAAAAAGTGTTGCTAATATTGAAGCTCTTTACTCTTTGGTGAATATGATTGATTTTAGTGTATCTTTGCAAATCCCTATTGATTTTTCTCGATTAAAACAACTAGAAAAACTTTATCTCTTTAATAGTTGTTACGAACACTTAGAAAAACTGACGAATTTAAAAAGGCTTTATATTTTTAGGATATTCAAAACAAAATTGTCATGAGTTACGCACATTAAAAGAGTTGGTTTATCTACGACTAAGCGGGTCTAAGAAACTGGAATCACTTGAAGGTGTTGAAGACTTAGAAAACTTAGAAACTTGCTGGTTGGTTAAAAACAATTACCTATCTGATGCAAGTAGCATTTCTCAATTAAGTAGTTTAAAGTGGCTGCATGTAGAAGGTTGCAAAAACCTAATGGATTATTCTTTCTTGAATGATAACTGCTCCATAAAAAAATTGTTAATTTCAGATCTAGTCTCTTTGGAGTTTGTAAGAACCATGAGAGCATTGGAGACCATTAACTTTTGGAACTGTAAATCTGGAGATTTAACGCCATTACTGAAATGCCCGACATTAAAAGAGGTTTCTTTCCATCCAGAGAAGAGGCATTACTCTCATAAAAGAGACACGATAAACAATCTCCTAAAGTCATAATGATCCATGCAGAGAGAAGTGAATATCATGATAAGAAAAAGAAATTTTGATGAAATAATGGATAGATTAGACCATCGAAATAGAAGTCCTAAGATCAGTGAGTTTATGAGGAAGGATTGTTTATTTTTATATGAGAAACTTGCCGATAATAGCATCGAGGCAGATCATATTTTTTTATCTTATGAAAAAGCACAAAAATATAATAAAGAGTATCATGCAGATTTTAGTGAACTTAAAGAAAGCCATTGGATATTCGCCGAAACTGGCAGAGGCGATCTTTGGATAATCGATCTTGATGATATTCAATCACCCCCAACCGTATTTTTTTATGATCATGATCATGGGGATTTTAGTCCTGAAAACATGCAGAATATTTCAATACATATATTAGAGTGGTTTGAATTAGCAGATTTAATTTCTCAACTTCATAACAAGGTCTTTTATGATGAAGATTTTAGACTTAAGGAGCATTGGAGACAAAAAGCCATTGAAGAAATTGAAAAGATTAAAAAAGGGCTATCAAAAAAATCCCCTTTTCAATTATTCTAAATTGCCCGATTTCGAAAAGAGGGAGGAATTAGGAAGTTGAAGTTCTATCGCTATGTGTTAAGTATCCCGCCTTTGGATTGGGAGTGTTGCTTTCTTAGCATTGAAGAGTATAAGCAGAGCTTTGCAAATAAGTATAATCAGAATATAGCGTATTACATGCAAGTTATTGGGGATTGTCAACAGCATCTTGGTGATATCGACACCCTCGCTGCTATTACTTATAAAGAACTATGTGCAAGCGTTCATTCTGCTGAGCTGCGTTGTCCAGCTATGATTTTCTCTATACCGAGTGGCGATCAGCGAGGTTCAGCTTTGTTTTGTATCATGTATAAGCTTGAAGACGACGGGGATACGTTTATTTACTCGCCTGTTCCACTTGTTCATCTAGAGCAAGATCAAGCAGGTGAAGTGGAGCTTGTGGAGCTTTGATGGTTTGAAATCAGAGGTGGCTTGGATGCTATTCAACTGTCGCGAGGGTCATCAATAATACGATATGGGACATGTCTCAAATAAAAAAGCTTGCCTTTGGGCAGGCTTTTGACGTTTTAAATACAGTTCATTTTATTGGTAGGATTTAACTCGATTTATGTCGAAGTATGGTGAGATGATGAACAGGATGAAGGAGGCGCTTATAGTTGGAAGAAGTGTTGGCGACGTTGCCGGAAAAAGGAAAGAAGAGAGAAGATGCTATTGCGCGATTGAGTCATGTGGAGGCGCTTCTATATCTTGTAGAACATGAGAAGGGGAAATGCAAAAAGGCGGCGTTAAAAGCACTTGCTCATCAAGAGTGTGGGGAAGCGACTGCGATCTGGGAAAAATATATGAAACACAAAAATTTGGGCGAGGGCATCCTGATGCCGGCTATTTCCGATACGGTTTCGGAAGTGGTGGGCAAGCATTGCGAGAAATATTTCCACGAGCTGTTTCAACAGCCGCCAGATTTCCTGACCGATGAGGATGAGTTTGAACGATTCACTGCCGTTGTTTCCGTTATGCTTGGCAAAGGAAGCCCGTCCATGATCGGCGTCTACCGTCTCATTGCGGCGAATCGGCCGTTGGTGGAAAGGCTTAAACTATTGAAACCATCGGCCAATAAGGATTATGTGCACATTAACAATACGCTCAGAATATGGAACCTGCAGCCACAGGAAACCCTATGTGTTTTCCCGATTGTGCTCGCTGCTTCGATAATACGGAGCATGAATAAAAGGTTGATTTTGTTGGCTGAGGAGCTGTATATGCAATACGGTAATGAGTGGCTGATTCCTTATTTTTCCGCAAAACTTCTTACCAACCGTGCAGATAACGTGTATGATGAATTCTCCACTTTTTTGCGGGATGAAGCATTAAATCGGTATATTCATAACGGCTTGGGCCTGATCTATTATGACGATAAAAATGGCAGTCACACAATGGCGGCATTTTGGGGACGTTACAGCTACGGACGTTACGATAGCAGAACCTGTTTCAAGCGTAAATTGGCAGAAAATCTGGATGCCAGGTGGTTTGAACGCTTGATGGAGCATCCGTACCTGGACGATAAGGTCAAATTTCAATTTTACAATCGATGTCCTGTTATCTACGAATCGTACAAACAGATGTTGATTGATTTACTACCTGCTACGATTGAAGATGCTCGGATGAGAAGTTATTTGGGACTAGCAAAATAGTGATAAATAGTAAGTTGTAGATGCCCTTAGGGAAAGAGTTTCCCTGAAGGATATCATGATATATTTTGCGTCAGTGACTCGACTGGATATTTGTTTGTAAATAAAAGTGTGGATCAGAATGATGCAGGTGTATTTTTTACACAATGTACTTAGAATAATGACTTTTAAAGGTGGGGAATTAATGAGGAACTCATTTAATGATAGTATTGGCTATTTTGAAATAGATCCACTTTACCTTGAGGAAGGAGTACAGATTGCCGAGAAGGAAAATTACCATTCAATTCGCATCCGTAATTTGAATCCCGAAGTAGATTTGAAATGTCACTTAGATTTTGCATCTTTCAACAACAAAACATTCATCAATAAATTAAGGATTAGCAGTAATTTCAAATTATCCAAGTATCAAAATACTGAAGCTTTATCTACATTAACTAATCTTACAGAAATCACATTAGCTCAGCCAATAAATCTTGATTTGAGCTATTTTAAAAAATTGGAGGAGGTTGTTGTTAAAAAAGATCACTATCTAAATTTAGATAAACTAGTAAATGTAAAAAGCTTATACGCAATTAAATATATGAAACCAGATTGCAAAGAGTTTTGTTCACTAAAATCACTAGAGTTTTTACGTCTTGATTACTCAACTAAGCTAATTTCGTTGGCTGGGATAGAGGATTTAGACTCCTTGAAATGGTGTTGGTTCCAGTATCTAAATCATCTAGAAGATGGACACGCTCTTAGTGAACTAAAAGGACTTGAAAGACTCCAAATTGAAAAATGCAAACATCATACTGATCTAACATTTTTGACAGGCAATCATACGATAAAAGAATTACAGGTCTCAGATGTTGATTCTCTTGAGTTTGTAAAATCTATGGAAAATTTAGAGAAAATAAATTTTTGGAATTGTAAAAGTGGAGATTTATCGCCATTGTTAGAGTGCCCATCACTAAGAGAGGTTTCATTTCACCCTGAAAAGAGACATTACTCACACAAAAAAGATGAAATAAATAGTTTGTTGCAAGAAAGGAACCCCATTTAGTTGTCCTTGGTAATCGAGGATATGTGCTTGAAGATTTGAAATAATGTAAGTTTCCGAAACATATATGAAGAAGACGTCATAAGTTCTTTCTTTACATATGTTTTTTTTGTTAGAAAAGAGAGTCATGCAAAAATGAAATATCCTTGAGGTGAGTAAAGTAGAATTTGAAATCATAATCAACCCAAATTTTATGATTGGAATACGTGATCCAGAAGATACAACGATATCGGAAGCATTAGACAATAGGCTTGTTAATAATCAACACTTTACAATGAAATGGCATGATACATCATTAAGAATCAATTATGGGACACAAATAGCCGATGGCATAATTGATGTTGTTAGGATGTTAGAGGCAATCAAAAAAAGAGAAGAGCGGTTTGTCGTAACTTTCCCAAGTCAAGCATTTTTCGAAACATGGATATGTAAAATTGGAAAATCTAATATTAACGTTAAATGGGATAGTCGTGATGATTATCAGAGTATCACGATGAAAACTGATTTATTTATAAAAGAATGGCTCAAGCTATTGCAGCAACTACGACAGGTCTTGATAGAAGCTGGATATAATGGTACCAATCTAGTAGATTTTGATTTACTTGAAAATCTCGAAAGATTTCATTCTTAACATGGTTGTCAGCTCTTATATAGAAAAAAGGTTAGAAGGGTTGAAAATCATGACAAAAAATGTTTGGAAAGCTAATCAAGTGATTAGTATAGAAACGAAGTTGAAGGACGAAGGTAGGCAGAATAATGTTTATGTTTTAGCACAAATGATTAGTAAAGCCCAACTGCTGATTTTTGATTTATACAGTGACGATAATAATTGGGGAGATGTTGATTTAAACGAAGTTCCAATTTTATTTAGCACGTCCGTAACAAGACAGTTTATTAAAAATAGTAATATTTACAACCAAAGCATGAAACCCCTTACAAATTACAAGCTTCCTAATTATAAAATAGATTCTTTAGGTATGGGAAGTAGACACGTGACGGTATGGAAAGGAACAACAAATGAGCGGAAAGTATTGATACTGGGTCAAGGTGGAGGCAGATTAATAGAAGAGGACATGTCTGCAGGTAGTTATAAAACGAAAATACTTATGCCTTCAATTCCTGTTACAGATAGCGAGACCATAGATAAATATGAATTAACCAATGTCCGGGTTTATCCAGAATTTAATGAACGATTATATCTTTGTTATCAGTTTGGGAAAAACGTAGATCCTTTAAAAGATCTGATTTTCGATAGACCAATTCCTTTAGCATATAAAGACTATATTGATATTATTTCTTCATAAAACAATCTTGATAAGAGGTTCAATAATAGACTGAGAGGTATACATATGAAAAAATTCTTAAAGATTTTCTCTATTACTATTCTTGTTATTGTAATCGTGTCTATAGGAGCTTTGCTATTATTTGGACGCAACAACCATAGTAATTTATCTGGAAGCGTTCCTGATAAAATCGATCAATATTTGACCAATGAAAAATTTCAGGGAACCGTCCTAATTGCAAAGGAAGGTGAAATTTTATTTAAAAAGGGTTATGGATTGGCAACTACTGATTTACCTAATAGCCCAAGCACGTTCTATCAGATTGCTTCATTATCTAAAACATTCACTGCAGTAGCAGTCATGCAGGTAGTAGAAAAGGAACTTCTAAACTTGGATAATCCAATTTCGAAATACTTCCCAGACTTTCCGAGTGGAGAGTCTATTACAATAAGTCATCTACTAAGTCATAGCTCGGGAATTCCGGACTATCTAAAGCCGAATTTCAAATTTGACTACAGCAAAGAATGGAATCCAAATGATATTGTAAAAACCGTTAGCAGTTCTGAATTAGAGTTTACCCCAGGTAAAAGCTTTAGTTATAGTAATACTGGTTATGTGATGCTAGGTCTTATTGTTGAAAAAGTCAGCGGGCAATCCTATGCAAATTATATAGAAGAGCATATTTTTAAGCCAAGCAACATGTTGAATTCTATGTTTACGGTTTCGGCTGGTACACCAATAGCGGAAGGACATGTAAAGGGGGAAGTTGGACCCGTAATGCATAATTCTGCAGCGTTTGCAGCTGGGGATATCATCTCTACAGTTGAAGATTTAGAACGGTTTGATAGAGCCCTGCGTAATCATGCATTGATAAGCAAAGAATCATCAGACCTGATGAATATGGCCCATGCCAAAAAGTTTCCGTCTCAATATGGATATGGATGGTATACGCAAGATGTCATGGGGAGAAAGGCAGTTGGGCATCCAGGCGGGTATCCAAGTGGTTTCCGTCATTATGTTACACGGCTAATGGACGAGGAATTAACAGTGATCGTTCTTAGCAACGAGATGACGATGAATTCCAAAAAAATCAACCGTAATCTTACATCCATCGTTCTTCAGCAGCCGATTTGGATATGGGAAGAGAAACTTTAAACAAGGAGAATGATTAAAATGAATAAAGAGCTTCTTAATAAGATAGAAAATTTTTTAAATAGAGAAGAAAATAGCAGTCTTATTGGTAAACCTGCGAGTATACAAGAGATAAAAAATGCAGAAAAGATGTTACATGTAAAATTTAATGATCAATATGTACAGTTTATTAAATTATTTGGCGGTGCTTATGGTGGATTAACAATCAGTGCTTTTAACAATGGAGATTTAATTGGAAAGTCAACAGTAGTGGATCTTACTTTGAAATTTAGAAGGATATTTGAAGGAGAAATATATGATTTTAATGGCATAGAATTTGAAGGCGAAAGTGTAGAGTTTTTACTGAAAAATTCATATGTTATTTCAGATGATGGTTCTGGGAATCCAATCCTAATGAACAAACGTGGAGAAATATTTATTTTTCTGCATGACTCAGGAGAAGTGGAGTTATTATATTATTCGCTGGAAGAATTATTAATCGAAACTTACTCAAAAATATCATAAAAGAATCTATTAGCTGATGTGCACAATTGGATAAGCTTGATTTACAATGATGGCTCGTACCCCTTATTTCAAAATAACAAAGTAAGAGGAGTTTATCATGGAAATAAGAAAAAGGCTTGGCAGCCAGCTAGAAGGACACAGTATATATGAAATCGTTTACCGTTTTATTACGGAGCCTACTACATTTGAAGACAGTGTATATGATGAATCCTATGACTTGCTAAAAAGATATTGCAATAACATATCTGGTGATGAGAAGTATGATGTGATTTTATCATATTACATAGAAATCCTTAATGGACAAGAAGTTGAATTGAAGTTGTACTTTTCAGAAAAAAAACGATACTTGCATGCGATTGAATTCTATGAAGACTCTCCGAATTTATTTGACTTCCAAGAATGCCTAGAGTCAAAGGATATTCTCGTATATGTATGTAACTATGAGGATTTTGATTGGGAGTATGGAGTAATTCTCCTTAATAAAACAAAGGCGTTAGAATTTAGAGTAAATCAATCTTTAGGGAAATATGAAATCTTTCAAATCGAAGCTCCTCATGTTGGGGAAGATAAGGTCGAACGTACATCGAGTAGGATGAGAGGGATTCAAACCGCATATAAAGAAATCAGCTTTCAGGATTTGCAAACATCTCGTTTTTGGAAGTGAAAAGTAGGAGGTGGAACTCACATGAACAAACATTCTAAAGGAAACAATAATAGATTTCTGAATCATGATATTTGTTTTGAGGAATCTTGGAAGACGATATCAGTATCCCAAATAAATGAAGTTGTATCTGATGAGTTTCCAGGTAAAAAAGATTTTATCGCGTTTTACCTTGCTAATAATGGCGGGGTTTTTACTAAAGGAGCATATATTTATCCTGATCATTTTTATGAAATAACAAACAAGGATTATTTATCGATAGAGATTGGGAGCTTCTTTCATATTCCGTTAATTGAAGACGAAGAGGATTCTTATTACACGATGTCTATGGAAAGAGCAAAAGATAGAAGGGCAGATTATTCTGAGGATTTTGAAAATTTCACTCTATTTCATATCCCTTTTTGCCGACAATCATGCGGATAATGATTTTTGGATTGATATCCAAACTGGGGAAATTAAATATATGGATTACGAAGAGAGTTACGACCCTGATGATGCAATAGTTGTAGCACCTTCCTTCTTGGAATTTTGCAAGCACATTCAGGCACAACGTAGGGTATAGATGATGTTATCATTCCACATAGTATGTTTCACAAATTGATTCAGATTAATATGACAGAGAATGATTAGCGGCAATAGCAAAGAGGGGCGGTGAGCCCCTCTTTCATGTATCTACACTTCACTCTCTTCCATCTCTCTAATCGACTCGGCGACCTTGGCCATCATGGAGCATTCGATCCGTTTGCGGAACACGTCACAGCTAAACTCGTAGCTTCCGTTGATGGAGCCCGTCGCATGCAAGGCATTGGCGGGACAGCCGCCGCTGCAGTAGAGCTTAGCCCAGCAATTCTGGCACTCCGGCTTTGTGTAGCAGTTGCTTTCTTTGAATTGGCATTGCAGCTCAGGCCGCATGATGCCATCCCAAATGTTGCCCATGCTGTACGCTTCATCCCCGACGAACTGGTGGCAAGGGAATAGTTCGCCCCATGGTGTGACAGCGAGGTATTCTGTGCCTGATCCACAGCCCGTAATTCGCTTCTGGATGCAAGGGCCTTCCGACAGATCAAGCATGTAATGATAGAAGGTAAACCCTCTGTCTTGTTCGCTGCGCTTAATCATTTCCTTGGCAAGAATTTCGTACTGACTATAAATCTCTGGGAGATCCTTCTCGGTAAGCGCATAGGGTTCCCGTGGATCACAGATGACAGGTTCCATCGAGATTTTGTCAAAACCTAGATCTGCTATATGAATGATGTCATTGGTGAAGTCAACATTATTCTTCGTATACGTGCCCCGTACATAGTATTCCTGGTCTCCGCGCTTTTGAACGAATTCCTTGAATTTCGGCACGATAGAATCATAGCTGCCTTTGCCGGTCACTGTTTTGCGCAGCCGATCGTGAACCTCTTTTCTTCCATCTAGACTTAAGACGACATTGTACATTTCCTGATTTAAAAAATCGGTGACCTCATCGTTGAGCAGCATGCCGTTCGTTGTGAAGGTGAAGCGGAATTTTTTCTTCCATTCTTGCTCTTTGCTTCGTGCATACTTTACAATCTCTTTGACAACCTTCCAAGCCATAAGCGGTTCCCCGCCGAAGAAGTCGATATCGAGGTTTCGGTGATGCCCAGAATTCTCGAGCAGATAATCAATAGCTCTTTGTCCAACCTCAATGCTCATAATTGCTCGATCACCATTGTATTTCCCTTGACTGGCGAAGCAATACTCGCACGACAAATTGCAAGTATGCGCGACATTGAGACAGAGCGCCTTTACATACGTTTTCCGTGTTTTTAAATGAATAGACAGCTCCTCATACGCATCCTCTGTAAACAGCTGCTCATTCTTTATAAGGTCCTCGACCTCTGATATTGTCCCTCGAATGTTTTCTTCTGAATATTGTTTTTCTTTCATTAACGCCAGGATTTGTTCGGGTGTTTCCTGTTCATACAGCGCAATAACTTCATACGCCAGGTCATCAACAACATGCACAGAGCCACTATAGGTGTCGATCACGATGTTGTATCCGTTCAGTTGGTATTGATGAATCATACTGCGAATCAAGCTCCTTTTTGTCTACAAATTGCAGGTGGTATCCGTAGAAACAACTTCGCCGTCCTTGGAAGGACGGCGGTGAGTTTCATTGCCTATTTGTTATTTGTTCATGTCATTCTCACAACGTTGATTGGCTACGCCGCAGGAAGTCTTGCAAGCAGATTGGCAAGATGTCTGGCATGCGCCGCATCCGCCGTGTTTTGCAGTGTCCATCAGTTTGCGTGTGCTTAGTGTTACGATTCTTTTCATCATGAATAACTCCTCTACCATTTCGTGAATGCGAATAAACTTGCTACGTTGAACTATGGTAGCAACAACTTTGGAGGTTCAACAATCAAAAAGGTCACACCATTGATTGGTGCGCATATAATTATGCTTCGATTAACTCTATCTATTAGCCAATCCGAAAATAAATGAACACTTTTGCCAACATCATGGAAGGGGATTCACCTATACTTGTAGAATATTGTATGTCAAATAAATGGAAATTTTGATAGAAGACTACGAATACCTATATTCGGTGCCGGGAGGTGGATGGTCGACTTACGAGACTCGAAATTATTTGCTCTATAGTAATTTCATATCAATCAATTACTTATTCATTTTATAGATGCAGTCGAGAGGATCATGGTGTGGTTTTACATGGGTGGTTGGTCGTAGATGTGATCATGAATAACAATTCCGAAGCTGAATGAGACAGAGGTGTACGATGAAGAAATCCATACTTTTTATTCTATTTAGTGTATTTTTTCTGATCGCTTTACCGAATCATAGTGATGCGGCAGCTAAGCAAACGAAAATTATTTTGGATGGTGAAGAGTGCGTTCTTCCTGAGAATGCGGACGTCGTAAATCTTAACAATAACGTGATGATTCCCATTCGTGTAGTTGCGGAAAACCTAAAGTTTAAAGTGGACTGGCATCAAAAAACGCAAAATGTGAAAATACAGCAGAACGCCAAGGTGATCTCATTAGCAGTTGGTAAGAAAGAAGTGCTCGTTGATAATGAGCAAAAAACGCTGAATCTCGCCCCTCAAAATATAAAAAACACAGTGGTTGTCCCTATACGATTCGTTAGTGAAGAGATGGGGTTAAAAGTAGGCTGGAATAACGTAGACAAAATCGTCACGTTGGATCGAATCAACCCGGATCCCTCTCCTCCTGCAACAGGTGAAGAGTCTGAATCGGAGTTACATCATGTGAATGACATTCAATTTGCGAACAATCAACTGGTTCTTTCTTTAGATCAAGAGGTTACGCCAGTAATCTCGCAATTGACGAGCCCAGATCGGATCGTTGTTGATCTGCCTCATACTGCATTTGGAGGGCCTTTGGCTGAATCCCTCGGTTCTAAATCGGTAGGTAAATTAGATCTAAGTGGGGTACCTAATGTTACGGAAGTAAGATATTCGTTGTTTAATCAAGACCCGGCTCAGATTCGAATTGTCATTGAGTTAAATCAAATAAGCAATGTACAGTATACTTCCGAATGGATCGAAGGCCAATTGATTGTTGATCTGAATATGAATGGTGATCTCATTACTACCAATCCCGATGCTATGCTTCCTCATTCAGGTGCCAAACTCGTGGTTATCGATCCAGGTCACGGCGGAAGCGATCCGGGGACATCGGGTTATTCGAATCAATTTGAGAAGGACTTTACGTTAGCGTTGTCCTTGAAAGTCCAAGCACTGCTCTTAGAGGAACCTGAAATCAAAGTTGTCATGACTCGTGAAACCGATGTATATCCTACTCGTACAGAACGTGTTCAGTTGGCCAACACAGGTAAGGCGAATGTATTTGTATCGATACATGGCAACAGCGTGAAGGATTCACCCAAAACGACAGGTACAGAGACGTTCTACTATCAACGCAGCAGCAGTAAAAGTTTGGCTGAAGTGATTCACAGGCATTTGATCGAGGCTATCGGGCTAAAGGATCGTGGTGTAAAAAATGGCGACTTGCAAGTCATCCGAGAAACAACAATGCCGGCAGTCCTGTTAGAGATTGGATTCCTAAGTAACCCTGAAGAAGAAGCAGCAATGTTAACAGATTCTTTTCAAAATAAAGCAGCTCAAGCTATTGTTGATGGAATCAAAGAATATTTAGGGATAGAAGTAAATCAGTGAGGATGTGCTGGTATGAAACAAAGTGTGTCTATAACGATTTTAATATTGGTTATCGCAATAGTAGCGACAGCCTGTGGAGGCAAGCCTGCTACTAAATCAGGGGCGGCTTCAACGTCGAACGAGGGGATTTATTCGCCCGCAAATGGAACGGATAAGGCAGTAGATAAAGCTGAAAATCAAACGGAGGAGATTGTCGTTTACTTCGTGGATTCTCAAGTAACGGAGTTAAAGCAGAGTAAGATGGAAATTCATTATTCGGATAGTCTGGACAAATATAAGAAAGTATTTAAAGCTCTGCAAAGCAACAATCCTGCTGATCTTCTATCTTTATGGAATAAAATCGAGCTAAACGCAATGAAATTCAACGAGGGCGTTTTAACAATAGATGTGCATATTCCAGGCGAGGCGAGATTAGGAGCAGGCGGTGAACTGTTAGCCTTGGATGCACTCAAGGAGACCCTATTTCAATTTAAGGAGATAGACAACATTGAACTTCTTAGTGATGGAAAAGCTCTAGATAGCTTCATGGGGCATGCTGAATTAGAACAGCCCATTTCTCGTAATAAGGCTGAGTAAGAAGTATGCGCCTCGTTATGGGCAGCTGCATAGGATATACGGTGGTGATGAAAAACAGTACGAGGAGAATGAATATGTATCCGTGCAATTACCAACCGTGGCATTATCCTTCTCATTATCCCCAGGGCAGCATGAATCGGTGCTATAGTTGGAATCCGTATGATTATAGCTGGAACAATCATCAGTGGCCTTTTTCAAGAAGCAATATGGTGTTGAAGGATTACGGAGGCCAGCCGTTCGTCGTTGATATTGAGCAGGCAGCCGAGCAAAACAAGACGTATCGTACGGCTCTGTGGACGGGAGAGCACTTGCAAGTGACGCTGATGAGTATTCCAGTCGGAGGTGATATCGGCTTGGAAATGCATCCGACAACCGATCAGTTCATACGGATTGAAGAAGGCCAGGGGCTTGTGAGGATGGGGGAGAGTAAGGAAAAATTGGACTTCGAGCAGCACGTCGATGGTAATTATGCCATTATGATCCCGGCAGGCACATGGCACAATGTCATCAACATTGGGTATAGACCGCTTAAACTCTACTCGATCTATGGCCCGCCCAAGCATCCGTTTGGAACCGTTCATCCAACGAAGGCGAGTGCCATGGCCGAAGAAGGCAGCCATAGTTGAAATATCTCGTTATGGAGCCGAAATGATGAGACTAGTTGTTATCACGCTCCACCAAGCGATAAGCGAGGTGGAGCTTTTTTGTATTTATGATCCAGTTCACAAAATAAACGTTATGGGCGTAACTGATACGCCTCCGGTTCTTTTGATATAGTTAGGCTGTGAGCCAACGTGGTCATTACCACTTCCGAAGTGCAGGGACTTCCTCTGTTTCCTCGCACATCTGTTCTAGCTTCTGTAAATTGAGGATATATATAAATTTCTGACGAATGTCGATCAGTCCCTCGCTCTGAAAGTCACTAAGGGTTTTGGAGATGGATTCACGTGTGATCCCCACCATATTGCCGAGCAGGGCATGATTGATTTTCATATCAATCTTGTAAGCGGTTCCATATTCTTGACCAAAATTATAGTATAAGTCCATAATTTGATTGGCGACTTTCGTTCGCACATCACAGAATGTCATATAACGGATCATGCGATTCAAGACGCGCACCCGTTGAAACATAATCCCATATGCTTTGTGAAGAACAGAAGGATATTCCTTAATGATTTGCAAAAAATCTGGTTTACTGATCTGCCAGGCAATAAGCGGTTCCAGCGCTTCGATGGTGCAGATCCGATGGTTATCGCCAGAAATGGCTTCGGCTTCGCCGAATATTTCACCCGCGAGTTGAATGCTGAGCACAACTTCCTTCCCATCTTGAATCCGGTATATTTTGACTTTGCCGGTTCGAAGAATGAAGATCTCATCGCTATGGTCATTTTCAAACATGAAGACATGATTTTTTTTATAATGACGTTCTTTAAGCATTGGTGCGATACGTGCAGCTAAATCACCAGGTGGAATCTCAGAGAAAAGTGGGATTTGAGCAATGTCTATCATACGTCCAGATCCTTTCATAGTGAGATCAGCACTATTGTAACATGGTTTGACCTTAAGTAATAATCAGGAATAATTGGATGGAGGAAGAGGAGAATTGAGGGTGCAAGCGAAGGAACTGTTCCAAATTCGGGACACCGAGACCAATATACGTACGGAAATGCTGGCGGGTCTGACTTCATTTATTACGATTGCCTATATTATTGCGGTTAACGGGGCTATCTTAAGCATTGCGGGCATGCCGTATGAAGCCGCGACAATTGCGACCGTACTGTCTTCCATAGTTGGATGCATGCTAATGGCGTTTTGGGCGAAATCACCGCTCATTCTGGCGCCAGGCATGGGGGATAACGCGTTTTTTGTCTTTACGTTGGTGGCATCCTTCGGTCTGACGTGGCAGCAGGCATTGGCAGCGAGTTGTATCGCAGGTGTTCTATTCTTTGGCATTTCGATGACGAGAAGCGCCTTCTATTTGTCGCAGACGATACCCGAATCGATGATACGAGCCCTGACGGCAGGCATCGGATTGTTCATTGGATTTCTAGGCTTGAAAAATGGCGGCGTGATCGTGCCCAGTGAGAGTACGTTCGTGCAATTGGCGAGCTTCAGCGATCCGTATGCGTTAACGACTCTATTGACGCTTGCTCTCGTAGTCCCGCTGTTTTTGCGCGGGGTGAAGGGAAGCTTCCTGATTGGAATCATTGCAGGAACACTGATTGGGGGAGTTCTTGGAATTGTCGATTTCTCGAAAATGGACAGCTTCACGTTCTCCATGGCGGGGTATGAGCAGCTGCTGTTTGCTTTTGATTTTAGCCTGTTGAGCAGCTTTCATTTCTGGATTGCCGTATTTTCCTTATTGATGGTCATTCTCTTTGCGAATATGGGGGCGCAGTTAGGCATGCTGCCGGACCATTCGAAGTTCAAGCGTTCATTTCAAGCCAACGCGTTATCTATCATTACGGCATCCATGCTCGGATGCAGCCCGACGACTACGGTTGCTGAATCCGCAACAGGTATTGCGGCTGGGGGGAGATCTGGATTAACGCCATTTATTGCAGGTTTGCTGTTTATTCCGGCATTGTTCGTTGTTCCGATCTTGAAATTGATCCCGAATGCTGCGATTGCACCTGTGCTTATCATCGTAGGCTGTTTGATGATGCAAGGGGTCAGGCATATTCAGTGGGATGACTTGACGGAGGCTTTTCCAGCATTTCTGATGATGCTCGTGATGCCGTTATCATTCAGTATCGTGAATGGGATAGCATGTGGCTTCATAGCCTATCCGATGGTCAAAATCGTCACGGGACGGCGCTCTGAAGTCACGGCAGCCATGTATGGGATTGCGGTATTGTTCTTGATCTATTTTATCGTGAGACAGTAAAAGATTTTTGTGTAAAATTTTGTCTAAATATGGTAAACTAGGCGGAGAGGATGGTTGGAGAGGGGGATGTGCCGTGAGATTGATTGCCATCACCCGAATATGACGCATCGCGTAGGCTTATGCCTGATGCGCCCATATTCGGGTTTGTTACGGTTACGGTGAAGCAGCATTACCCTTGGCGGATCGCTGTCTCCAAAGCGACTTCAATCATATCGTTGAACGTCAATTGCCGCTCTTCGGATGTCGTCGCTTCTCCTGTTAGGATATGGTCGCTTACTGTGAACATAGCTAGTCCGTTAATTTGATGCTTCGCCGCCAGCGTGTACAATGCTGCAGTCTCCATTTCAACAGCCAACACGCCGTAAGCGCCAAGCTTCAGCATCGTTTCCTTGTTATTGTCCTCTGTATAGAAGATATCAGAGCATAAGATGTTCCCTACACGCAGATTTAGTTTCTTCTCCATGCCGATATCGTACGCTGTCTTGATGAGATCGAAGTTCCCAATCGGCGCGAATGCATAACCTGGGAACCGATTCGTATTAAGCGAAGAATCCGTACATACCGCTTGGGCGATAAGCACGTCGCGCAGCTTCACATCATGTTGAATCGCGCCGCATGTTCCGATGCGAATGATCGTCTTCACATCATAATCTTGAATCAATTCTGTTGCGTAAATCGCGAATGAAGGAACTCCCATCCCAGAACCTTGCACAGAAACAGGCTTCCCTTTGTATGTCCCTGTGAATCCAAGCATCCCGCGGACTTGGTTGTGGCATTTTGCGTTTTCCAAGAATGTCTCAGCAATATACTTCGCGCGCAGCGGATCTCCAGGCATTAAGGCAACGGGTGCGATTTCACCTTTTTTGGCTTCTATATGTACACTCATTGGAACGTACCTCCTTTTTCATTTTCAAGCGCATGAATCATGAAAACGCTTTACTCCAATACCCTATCATACGTGTACACATCAATTCAGTAATGCAAGCTATCGCTTTTCTGTGAAGTAGATTACAAAAAAACAGTGCAGCGTTTAACTGAACTTCTTCTACGCTCCATCTATAATCGAGTTGTCTCCAGCTTTTGTGTACCACCTGCGTTGGTCAGGCGAATGAGTGCATACACGATCGCATATGCTGCGAAGCGTGGGGAGATCAACAATTTTGATCGTTTTCTGTTCAATCGAGATGATCCCTTCATCTTGGAAATCCTTTAATACTTTGGAGACGGATTCGCGGGTTACGCCGAGCATATTAGCAATGACATGATGCGTTAATTTATAGCCAATTATGTAAGCGGATTCACCTTCAGCTTTCCGTCCTAGGTTGCAATACAGGTCATAGATGAGGTTCGCCGTCTTCAGACGAGTGTCAAGGAAGGAAATGTACTGGGCTTTGCGATTGAGAATCCGGATGCTCTCTACGAGCAGCCAGTAACAGCGTCGCAGCACGCTGGGATACTCGTCCAGAATGGTCTGGAAATCTTGCTTCTTCAAATACCAGGTGTGCACGGTTTCCATAGCAGCGATGGAGGCAATGCGGTAATCATCATAATGGATGGCTTCGATCTCGCCGACGACATGGCCAGGGAAGGCAACGCCATATATGATTTCTTTGTCTTCGAACAAGCTATATATTTTAATGGATCCGGAGCGAATAATGAACACATCGCCATTATGATCGCTCTCGTAGATAATAACTTGATTCTTGCGGAATTGCCGTTTGCTGAGCATAGGCATAATACGCTCTACTGCTTCATCTGATAGTTCTTCAAAGATTGAAATGCTTCTTATGTCTGTAATCATCATAGATGCCCTCACTTTCCAATATATCGTGGCATGTTAGAAAAATCACCGAAGCTTTTTACTGTTCATTATGACCGTGATGCGGCTGAAATTCAAGGCAAGTGAAGCCCATTACCGGTAATGAAAATAGATTTTCACAAATTCAATTATGTGTCGGAGGGTCTAGAGATGAAGAAAAAGATGAATCTTTTACTTGTATTCGTATTGATGGTTTCCATGGTGTTATCCGCATGTGGCGCGAAGAATGAATCCAAGAGCGGAGCTGGCACAGCTGGAGAAACTGACGGCAAAAAGCTCAAAATCGGTATGGTTACTGACTTGGGTAGTGTCAATGACAAATCCTTCAACCAGAATGCATGGGAAGGATTGCAGAAGTTGAAGGCTGACTTTGGATACGATGTCAAATACGCGGAACCCAAACAAGATTCTGAAGTCATCCCAAACTTGAATCAATTCGTCAAAGGCGGATATGACCTGACATGGGCGACAGCTTATACATTGGATGGCGCCATAACGCAAATTGCCAAAGAAAACCCGGATGCGAAGCTTGGCATCATTGATTCCTCCATTGTTGTGCCAAACGTTGCAGCTGTTTCCTTCAAAGAACAAGAAGGGGCTTACTTAGTAGGGGTAATCGCTGGATTGATGACCAAATCGAATAAAATTGGCTTCGTCGGCGGCATGGAAATCCCTCCAATCCAACGCTTCGCAGCCGGTTTCCGCGAAGGGATCAAAGCCGTAAATCCGAATGCACAATTATCCGTGAACTATACAGGGCAATTTACACGCGTTGATATGGGGAAATCCGCGGCTGCAACGATGTACAATGACGGCGCAGATATTATTTTCCATGCTTCAGGATTGACAGGCAACGGCGTATTTAACGAGGCGAAAGAGCGTGTCTCCCAAGGGCAAAAGGTATGGGTTATCGGGGTAGATAAAGACCAATCTCTGACGTTCGGCGATGAAGTAACCTTAACGTCCATGATCAAGAAAGTTGATGTCGCTGTCTATGAAATCTCGAAGCAACTAGCAGAAGGCAACTTCCCAGGCGGTAAAGTGACGAACATGGGTCTCAAAGATAACGGTGTTGACATTGCACCAACATCCACGAAGAACGTTCCGGCAGATGTATTGGCGAAAGTAGAAGAATACCGCAAAAAAATTATTGATGGTGAAATTGTCGTACCAGAAATGTAAAGCAAAGAACCGATTGGAACCGAAAAGCTCCCCTCGCCTAATCAGCGGGGGGTTGTTTCTGGAGGAGGAAGGAGCCAAGTCTAATGGTGCATACAGAGACGGTATTGGAGTTAAAAGGAATCACAAAGCGATTTGGTGACGTCGTCGCGAATGAAGACATCTGCTTTGCCTTGAAGAAGGGCGAAATTCATGCATTGCTTGGTGAGAATGGTGCCGGCAAGTCGACATTGATGAATATCGTATTCGGATTGTATCAGCCAACAGAAGGCTCTATTTGGGTCAACGGACAAGAAGTGATTATGGATACCCCGAACCGGGCGATTGAGCTGGGGATTGGGATGGTGCATCAGCATTTCAAGCTTGTACAGCCTTTTACGGTCACTGAAAATATCATTCTCGGCATGGAACCGAAATCCGGTCTGAGAACTGATTTGAAGAGTGCTTCAGCTAAAATTCGGCAATTATCGGAGCAGTATGGCCTAAATGTGGATCCTGCTGCCAAGATTGAGCATATTTCAGTAGGAATGCAGCAGCGGGTAGAAATCTTGAAGACGCTGTACCGCGGCGCAGATATCGTCATCTTGGACGAGCCGACGGCGGTGCTGACACCTCAAGAGATTACGGATCTGCTTGCCATTATGAAGCGGCTTGCGAGTGAAGGCAAGTCCATTATTATCATCACGCACAAGCTGAAGGAAATTATGGAGGTTGCGGATACGTGCACCATTATTCGCCGGGGGCGCGTGATCGACTCGGTTATGGTCAAGGATTCCAGCCCTCAAGAATTGGCAGAGAAGATGGTAGGCCGCGAAGTACGGTTCAAGACGGAGAAAGCTCCAGCCAATCCGATGCAGCCTATTCTAAACGTAAATAACTTACACGTTCGCAGGGATAATGGACAATTTGCGGTAGACGGCCTCTCCTTCCAGGTTCGTGCGGGTGAAATCGTCGGCATCGCGGGGGTCGATGGGAACGGTCAAACCGAGTTAATCGAAGCATTAACAGGCATGCGGCGTGTAGAATCGGGCGAGATTCAGTTGGACGGCGTCAATGTCGTGAACAAGACTCCGCGTGAGGTTGGCCGAGCTGGAATGTCGCATATTCCGCAGGATCGCCATAAGCATGGTCTGGTGTTGGACTTTACCGTGCCGGAGAATGCAATCTTGCAGACCTATGATAAGCCTGAATTGACGAAGGGCGGACTTATGGATCACAAAGCTGCGTTAACGCTCGCCGAGAAATACGTGAGATCATTCGATATCCGTATTCCCGGATATGAGGTACCGGTACGTGCAATGTCCGGAGGCAACCAGCAGAAATTAATTATCGCGCGGGAAATTGATCGGCATCCCAAGCTGTTGATCGCCGCGCAACCGACACGCGGCCTCGATGTGGGGGCGATTGAGTTTGTCCATAAGGCGCTCATTGCAGAACGCGATAATGGCAAAGGCATACTTCTCGTATCCTTCGAATTGGAAGAAATCATGAACGTGGCTGATCGAATTATCGTGCTCTTCAATGGTCAAATCGTAGGAGAAGCTTGTCCAGAAGAGACCAATGATCAAGAGCTAGGATTGATGATGGCGGGCAGACGACAAGGAGGCGAATCGAATTGAATCGTGTGAACAAGCTTCTGCGTCAAGAATCGATCTGGATACCGGTCATTTCCATTGTGATCGGGATTGTCATCGGCGCGATTGTGATGCTGATTGGCGGATATGATCCATTGCTTGCCTATTCTTCGTTGATAGATAAGATTTTTGGTAGCGTCTATGACATCGGTGAAACGCTGCGTTCTATCGTCCCACTGATTCTATCAGGTCTCGCGGTTGCGATCGCATTCCGCGGCGGGATGTTCAATATCGGGGTGGAAGGGCAGATCGTGATGGGCTCTCTCGGGGCCTTGATGGTCGGAAATATGCTGGAATTGCCGCCATTCATTCATGGGATCGTAGCGATACTCGTCGGAACCTTGTTCGGCGGAATATGGGGGGCACTAGTCGCCATATTCAAAGTCAAACGCGGGTTGAATGAAGTTATCTCGTGCATCATGCTGAACTGGATTGCCCTATATATTAGTCATATTGCAATCAAATCGTACATGGCTGAAGCAGGCACATCCCGTTCACAAATGATCCATGAATCTGCGGACATCCAGATTCCGTGGTTATCGGATCTGCTTAGCGGGGCTCGTATTCACTGGGGATTCTTCATCGTCATCTTCATCCTTATCGGCTATTACTATTATATGAACCGCACCAAGAAGGGCTATGAGATTCGTGCAGTAGGATACAATAGGCATGCTGCGGAATATGCAGGGATGAATGTATCCAAGATTGCGATTCGTACGTTCTTTATCTCTGGCGCGCTTGGCGGCTTGATTGGCACGTTCGAAGTGCTCGGTGTATTTAAGTATATGGCGATTACGCCTAATACATCTGGGATTGGGTTCGATGGAATCGCGGTAGCCCTGCTCGGCATGAACACGGCAGTTGGGGTAACCTTGTCCGCAGCTCTATTTGGCGGCTTGTATTATGGTGCGCAAGGAATGAGCTTCGGTGCTGATGTGCCTCCTGAAGTGATTAAGATGGTAATCAGCATCATTATCTTCTTCGCGGCAGCTCCAGGAGCCATCCGCATGTTCATCAAGATGTTCAAACGCAAATCGAAGCGGGAGGAGGGGTAAACCATGGATATTCTAGCCAATCTATTGAATGGAACATTCGTGTTTGCCACGGCATTGATCTTTGCCGCACTCGGCGGGGTGATCGTCGAACGTACCGGTGTTATTAACCTGGGACTTGAAGGGTTTATGATATCGGGAGCCTTCGCTGCTGCGGTTACGACGCATTATGCGGAGAGTGCGGGGCTTGGCGGTGCTTCGCCTTGGTTAGGTCTCCTCGGTGCCATGATTTTCACGCTGATCTTCTCCGGCATTCATGCACTTGCTTCGATAAAATTTAAAGCAAATCAAGTAATCAGCGGGATTGTCGTCAACTTGCTGGCGGCGAGCTCGACGTTCTTCATGGTCAAGCTCTTGTTCGATGGAGCTGCGGAGACGCCGATCATTGACGTGTTTTTTAAATGGTCCATCCCATTGTTGAGTGACATTCCGTTCTTCGGAAAAGCATTCTTTACGGCATATCCAACGACCTATATCGCTTATATTTGTGTATTCGTGGTATGGTTCGTCATGTACAAGACGCCGCTGGGCCTGCGGATGCGCGCTGTTGGGGAACACCCTGGGGCTGCTGATACGGCAGGTGTGAAGGTCAATCGCCTTCGTACGTTATCCATTCTGGTTGGGGGATCCATCGCTGCTCTAGGAGGCGCAACGGTCGCCTTAACGGCGAACAGCAGCTTCGCGCAGAGCACGATTTCCGGTCAAGGCTTTATTGCCCTTGCTGCGGTCATCTTCGGGAAATGGAACCCGATAGGGGCGTTTGGCGCAGCGATTTTCTTCGGATTTGCCCAAGCACTCAAGGATCAAGTCGTTATTTATGACTGGGCGAAGACGATACCGACCGAAGTGTTTTACATGCTTCCTTATCTGTTGACCTTGCTGGTGCTGCTCTTCGCAGTTGGGCGTACGAGCGGGCCAACCGCACTCGGAGAGCCATACGATCCGGGGAAAAGATAGTGTTTATTTTCGATTTCGTCCATATGAAGAAAGTATAATAAAATATACAGCATCCCCTCAGAGGTAAGTGGAGCAACCAATCCCCTCTAGAGGGGATTTTTTAATTTGAAAGTCTATATTCGAATCATCTGTTAAACTGCACACAGTTCCCTAAGCTTCTCTAAGTGAACAGGTCAAAATTCCACGCTTCTTTTCATCCTTGGCAGGTATAATGGTGGGAGCGTGCTGCCCTAACAAACGGAACATGAAGACTGTGATCAGGATAAAGGCAATGTTGAAGGTGTTAGTTAGTTTATATTTGGTTGAAATTCCCTGCCGTCTTTGCTACAGTATTGGTATCTAACAGGAACGGAGGGTTATGTGTGATAGATTGTTCCCGATAAGCCAACCATGCAAATTGCATTCATTGGTTCTTTGTTTCTCTGCCTGTCAGCAGAGTATTCGGGATAAGTCTGTCCATATGCCGTCTAGTTCATGTCTTGGCGAGTGTCGAAGGATTTGCCTGCGTTTTTTATCGTAGGGCTTCTTTGGCGGTGTTCGAACATGGGCTTATACAGGGATATTCCTATCCGATTATAGTTGGCACAGGCAGAGCATTTGTCTGTGTTTTTTATTTTGGTTAGGGGGGATTTTCGATGACAACACAGGAACTGTTCAAGCCTGAAGATCGGAAGAATAAGAAGAGACGCGTGTGGTTAATTACGGGCGCCAGCAAGGGGCTTGGATACGCATTTGCCAAAGCCGCGTTAGAAGCAGGAGATCAGGTTGTAGCCGTCGCTAGAACCGTTGGAAAGTTAGAAACACTGAAAGAACAATATCAAGATGCGCTGCTATTTTTAAGGCTTGATATCCGGGAGCGGGAATCTGTATTTGCAACCGTCAAGACGGCGGCAGAGCATTTTGGGCGTCTTGATATTGTCGTGAACAATGCAGGTACGATGACGTTAGGCATGGTCGAGGAGCTGAACGAGGCCGACGTAAGAGATCTTATGGAAACGAATTTCTTCGGGGCGCTCTGGGTTTCTCAGGCGGTATTCCCTTACTTGCGTGAGCAGCGGTCAGGGCATTTGATTCAAATCTCCAGCATAGGAGGAGTAATCTCAGGTCCAATGACAGGCATGTATAGTGCAAGCAAATTTGCACTCGAGGGGTTAAGTGAAGCGTTGGCGCAGGAAGCGGCCCATTTTGGGGTGAAGCTGACGCTCGTGGAGCCGGGCGGATATTGGACGGATTTATACAGCACGATGCGCTATAGCCAGCCATTAGAGGCTTACCATTCTCTTCGAGAAGAGCTAGCCCAACAGTATGCGGAAAACTCGATAGATAGCGATCCTGCATTGGCTGCCGAAGCGCTTATGAAGCTGGTGGATAGCGAGAACCCGCCTTTGCGGCTTATTTTGGGCAGCGCGATTTTGATATAGCCAGAAACACTTATAAGGAGCG
>NZ_JMDX01000073.1:0-24654 GCF_000935845.1 Paenibacillus sp. E194 | reverse complement strand
AACAAACTTTGTCTTCGAAGGGCGGCCGATCTGTTGCCAGTATTGGAAGGACATCTTAATAGCCACTTCCACAGCAGTCGATCCATTGTCCGAATAGAATACCTTATTTAGCCCTTCGGGGCTAATCTGGACAAGCTTCTCCGCCAGTTCTATCCCTGGGGCATGGGTTAAGCCGCTGAACATAATGTGATCGAACTGATCCAACTGCTCAGCAATCGCAGCCTTAATGCGTGGATGCCCATGTCCGTGAAGGCTGCACCACCAAGAAGACACGGTGTCGTAATAGCGACGCCCTTCTGCATCGTATACATACATGCCCTCCGCACGTTCAATTAACACATGATCACGATCGGCATACTCCTTCATTTGTGTAAATGGGTGCCAGACATACGAACGATCCTTATGTAGAAGAGATTTCCGTCTTCCTGTTTCCATCTCATTTCCAGCTCCTTTGTAAATAACGAACGCCCTGAATCTTTAATGTTAACCTTTTATATATAAAGTAGGTTAACATTAAAGTGTCCAGTAGGGCAATAGCTTTACGCTAAGGGGTGAATGTAGGTCATCAATAGGGTGCATTGCCACCAGGGTGCGTCGCGTCGCCAATTGGGGTGCGTCGCATAGGAGTACATCGCGAACAAGAGTGCGTCGCAAACAGGAGTACATCGCGAACAGGAGTGCATCACCACCAGGAGGAGATCGCCAAGAGGGCATCGCCATCAGGAGGAAGTCGTCTATAGGAAGAATCCCAAGCAGACTCCGTCTACAGGCGGAGCAGCTTATTCACCTGGAGAACGAATGCAAGATCCATCGATGGTCGCTTGTTGATACCAAACCTATTAGGTATTATTTACCACATTAGGAGGGGTGAAAAGTGAATCCTGTTATTTACGAACTCGACCATGTGAGTCAAATGTATAAACGAGGCAAGGTAAAGGCGAATATAGATATTTCACTGCAAGTGCAAGAAGGTGAAATATTGGGGGTGCTTGGCCCCAATGGAGCGGGCAAATCAACCCTGATCAAGCAGATGATCGGGCACTTGAAGCCAACAGAAGGAAAAGTGATATTCAAGGGTATGGATGTATCGCGATATACGAGACATGTGGCACAGCAGGTTGCCTATTTCTCGCAGGATCCGCATGTTTTGTCTGTGTTAAAAGCACAAGAAGCGCTGGAGTTTACTGGGCGCCTGCGAGGAATGACAAAATCGGACGCCGTAAGACAGTCAGCGGAGTTGTTGGAGATGGTGGGATTGTCTGACTTTCGCGATAAGCAGCTGAAGCATTTGTCTGGAGGGCAACGGCGGATGATTGGCATCGGGACTGCATTGATCGGCCGTCTGCCAGTTCTTATTTTCGACGAGCCAACGAATGAACTGGATCCCACGAACCGCCGCCTCGTATGGAATTTAATTAAGGAACGCAATCGTAAGGGGGCGACCATTATCCTAGTTACGCACAACGTGCTTGAGGCAGAGCAGGTAGTGGATCGGGTTGCAGTGGTCAATCATGGACGCTTGCTGGAAATTGATGCGGTCGCCAAGCTGAAGCAGAAGGTCGATCAGCGGCTCAAATTCGAGCTAACCACGGAATTTGGCTGCCGTGAGGCGGCTGAGCAGGCTTTGAGACAGTGGGGGCAGCTTCATATTGATGGCGAGAACCGGCTTCGTTTGCTCGTAGACAAATCAGAAGCGAGCCTTGTGCTCGATTATATTGTTAATTCTCCTCACTTGCCGATCGAGGAATACGCGGTAAAGCCGCCAAGTTTAGAGGATGTGTATTTCCATATTGATCGTCAAGCAGAGCAGGAGGTGCAGGATGTATGAAATCAGAAGCAGCAAGCAGATCTGATATCGTCAGCCAGTCTGCAGTCAAATCAGTAGTCCCATTCGCAGGTACAAGAGGAATTGGGCGGAAGTTGACAGAGTTTATAATCCTAACCCGAATTCAATACGCCAACATTCGAGACACATGGGTGTGGGTTCTGTTGATGTCAACAATGTTTCCATTTACAACCATGCTCTTCATGATTTCTTTTACAGACAATCCGAGTCATGAAGCATTGATTCGGGTCATTGCCGGCAACCTCATATTCGGTATTATCGTAACGGGGATGAACTCGATGGGGCAGGAGATATCGTGGCAGAAGCATCAAGGTCATTTTACGTTCTACTTGTCATTGCCGATATCCAAGCTGAACTTCGTAATTGCCAATATGCTGAAAGGCTTAATGAGTGCCCTTCCGTCCTTTGTATTGCTTGCAGCATTTGGGAAATGGGGGTACGGCATTGATTTTCATATTACATGGGCGCTGCCGATTGTTGTGCTATTGTCCTTGACCAGTGTTGTTGGCGTAGGTGTAGGCATCGGCTTCTGGTCGCCGAATCATCAGTTGACAAATATGCTTGTACAGGCGCTGATGATGTTCGTTACATTTCTGTCGCCCGTCATGGTCGATATGCATCAGCTTCCATCATTATTGCAGTGGGTGGCCTATATTTTTCCGACCACATATGCGGCAGAGGCGATGCGGGGAGTACTTTTGACTGGATGGACAACAGATGTCATGCTGAACAGCATCGTACTGCTGGGGTACAGCATAGTATCGATTCTTGTGATTCATTTCTTGGTGAAATGGCGTGTAGGCGAATAATGTGTTCCGGAGTGTATGTGGGCGCTGTCAGCCGTTATAGGTTGGGCAGCGCCTCTTGCATGTGATACAATTACCGCAAGATTAATTTCATGTATATATCTGGAAGCGTTGGTCTGCAATTGATCAGCGAAGCCGCATGGAAGGAGAGAATCAGGATGATACATGGATTAGGGCATGACATCATCGAAATTGAGCGTGTCAACAAGCTGCTGCATGATCACATCGGTGTACGATTTATCGCTCGCATACTAACAGAACGCGAACAGGCCGTATATGCGACCAAGGGAGGAAGGCAGGTCGAATTCGCCGCTGGCCGATTCGCTGCCAAGGAAGCGATTGTGAAGGCGTTTGGAACGGGAATCGGAGAAGTGATCTCCTTCCAAGACATCGAGATATTGCCGGATCAGCTCGGCAAGCCGATTGCCCGATTGAGTAAAGCTGCTTGGCAGCGGCTCGGCTTGTCCAGCAGTGAATATCGCATTCATCTTAGCATCTCGCACCAGCCGAGCATTGCGTCGGCACAGGCTATTGTAGAATGGCGTACGTCAGATACATAGTGGAATGGGGGAGGTAAGTTTATGGCGCCGGAAGAAGTGCTTCTGGAGGTATGTGACTACATCGGGTGCGACAGGTCGGAATTGCATATAATTGGTGGTTACGATCTTAATGTATACGAGGCAGCTATTGTAGGGAGAAGTCCTGTCATTATAAAGCTATATGAGTATGGAATTCATAATACGGCACATATTCAGTCTGAAGTTGAATGGGTGCAATATCTTCATGAATACGGCATTCCGGTTGCAGCACCGCTTTCTTTAAGAGGTCAACTTGTTCATTCCCTGCCAACTCACTTTTTTACGATATATGAGAAGATATTAGGCCAACAAATCCAGATCCATGATGAGCAAGTGTGGAATGAACGCTTATTCAAGGATTGGGGGGCAGCCCTTGCGCAGATGCATGCAGCTTCAGAAGCTTACGATGGATCTCCTCTTGTCCGTCCGCATTGGAAGGAGCATGCACTGTACCAGCAAGAGCATCATCAGCTTGATCCTACTGTGCGGAGCAAATGGGAGCAGTACTGCAAATGGTTGTCTGAACAGACGGTTACCCCCGCAGAGTATGGAATTGTTCACGGCGATCTTCATCAGGGCAATCTCCTGATTAAACAGAATACCCCAGTTATCATTGACTTCGGAGACAGCGAATACCATTGGTACGCATATGATGTGGCGATCGCCATCTATCATGCTGTCTCCACTGTGCAAGCTCCAGAAGAACGGCGAAACTTCGCCGAGCGCTTCCATGATGCAATGATGGAAGGTTACACAAGCCATCGCTCCACGAGGCTTATTACACCACGATTGAATGACTTCATCGATTATCGACATGTATTTTCCTATGTGTATCACCATACCTATGCAGACTTTAGCAAGTTGACGGATCAGCAGGTTATCTTTATGCAAAATATGAAACAGTCCATCGTCCAGCAGGATCATTTTTTAGGATTTTCACTTGTGTAGCAGGTAAGCGGGGAGTTCGGAGCGTGCATGTTTGATTCGCCATGTCCACGTACAGACCCTGGTTGTACGTCCGCCCTTATTTGCCAGTTCGAACGTTGAGGAAGTTCATCGTTTCTTGGTTACGTGTAGGTGATGGCTTGAGGAGAGGTGAGGCTTACTTGAAGAGGAGCAGTGCAATCATGCTGGCGGTCTTGGTTTTATTGCTATTCGCGATGAGCATGGAACTTACTACGAGTGTGGAGGATGCGAAGGGGATTTCCACCCGTGTCACGCCTACATCAACATCGACTTTAACCGAAGTTGGATTAGTAGAACCCCCTGTTCGGAGCATGGTTGCAAATCATGTAACAGTTGAGGAATTCTATTCTCGGTATGCTGCCATTACAGGTCAGACTCTGGCTCAGGTAAGATCCCATCTTCAAGAGGCTAATGAGGAGCAAACAGGGTACCGTACGTTTTACAAGGAATATGTGCTGCAGGCTGAATCGAAGGAAGGGGAGTGGGTTAGAGCTGGCGTTCTGGCCCAGGTCGAGCAGTTCCGTTTCGGACATTCTGTTGTGAATCGATTCAAGGGCATATTTGATGAGACTGCCTATCTCCTCAAGGAGACAGGGGAATCCTCGATGGTCACTAATTACGTGAAGGGAACCATTCAGGCGTCGGGCAACCTTCAGCTATGCTTTAGTGGCTATACAGAGGATGTGGTGAATGGAGGGGTTCGAAGCGGCTTGTTCACTTATGGAGAGCGAATAGAGGCGCGTGTTCCATTATTGAGCGCGCTAGGGGAATTGGATGTCGGCCATTGGTATGACAGGCAGCATGTGAGCGGGAGCGGAACCTTTTCACCAGGATAATAATAAACAGCGTAAATAGAAAATGGGGTCCCGACAAGGGTACCCCATTTTTATGTAAGAGTCTGCTAAATACTGATAAGCATGAAGCGTTCATTAGGCCTCAAGAGCGTCTACATATTGCTTCGCCTCTACGAGCGACAAGCCGAGCACTTCTCTCGCCTTTTTGACTGCGGCTACTTTCTTGCCTTCGCGTACAAGCTGAAGCACCTCGTCTTGAACAGGGTGTCGAGGCAGGCCGACTTCTTGGGCGATGTGGTCATAGCTTACCTGCATTGCCTTGATGCGTGCCTCCATGGCGCTTACCTTGTTGTACACAGATAAGCATACGAATAACGTGATGAGTGATATCGTGATAGATAGGTATTCCATTCGAACATCCCCTTTCGATCCCTATATATCTATTATAGCTGAAAGGATAGGCTTCTCAAAGCAAAACGGATTATTGCCGTCCTTGCTTACTATGAGGTGTTCGTATGTTGGCAATACTCATCGAGCACTTATCTTATAGGGTTATCGGCCTCGAGGGGGAAGAGGCTACTTCTTGCTGGCGAGCCAGTCAGCAATTTTGTCGATTTCTTCTTTTTCCAGACGTCCGCCTTGGGCGGGCATGAGTTTGCCGCCATTTTCAATCGTATTCGCAATCTCTTCCTTCGTCAGCTTGCTGCCGATCTTTTGCAGGTTTGACTCTGGCCCCATCATCCCTTGCATTTCATTGCCGTGGCATTGCATGCAATTGTTTTTATACAGGGTGACAACTTCTCCTGGGCCTTCTAGTGCAGCTGATTTTTTGGTGTTTCCTGAGCTGCTCTCACTGCTGCTATTTGCTTCGCCTCCGCATCCAGCAAGCAGTCCTAGCAAGGCGATACCGGCGACAATTGGGATGAAGCGTGTAAACATTCGACGTTGTGGCACTGATGATGCCCTCCATTCTATTGGGACATTTCTATATGAATAGTATAGAAATTCCAGCACCTCTCTTGCAAGCGCTGGTGTGGATTGTTGGCAGAACGTTCACAACTGGTTCCCTTCATGTATAATGGGCAAGGAGACTGCGATTATAGGATGAGTACTACCTACTAGAGACAAATCAATAGACAAGAGACAGGAGGCCGTCATGGACGAGCAAAAGAGATATTTCAGCCGCGAGCTTCTGCTCTGGTATCGGGCGAATAAGAGGGATCTGCCTTGGCGGCGTCAATCGAATCCCTACTACACATGGGTATCCGAAATTATGCTGCAGCAGACGCGTGTGGAGACGGTAAAGCCGTATTTCGAACGCTTTATTGGGAAATTCCCTACCGTTGAGGCGCTGGCAGATGCACCTGAAGAAGAAGTGCTGAAGGCATGGGAAGGGCTCGGATACTATTCCCGGGCGCGTAATTTACAGACTGCAGCACGAGAAGTGAAGGAACAATACGGCGGACAAGTCCCTAATGACAAGGCGAAGGTGTCCGCGTTAAAAGGCATTGGGCCATATACATCCGGTGCGATCATGAGCATTGCCTTTAATCGGCCGGAACCGGCAGTGGATGGCAACGTAATGCGGGTGCTGTCGCGTTATTTCCGCCTGCATGATGATATCGCGAAGCCATCGACGCGTGTTCATATGGAGCATTTGGCACAGGAACTTATTCCGGAGGGCTGCGCATCCGATTTCAATCAGGCACTAATGGAGCTCGGCGCGCTCGTGTGCACGCCAAAATCCCCGTCATGTCTGCTCTGCCCAGTTATGGAGCATTGTGAGGGACGCATGGCAGGAGAAGAGCTCACCCTGCCGATCAAGACGAAGGCGAAGCCGCCGAAACCGGAGCTTCGGTATGCGGCATTGATTGAGGGAACTGGAGAAGATGAAGGCAAGGTGCTTGTCCGTCAACGGCCGGATACCGGCTTGCTGGCGAAGATGTGGGAGCTGCCGCATATTCTCGTACCGAAGCAGGTGGGCATCGTCGGGATGAGCGACGCTGAGTCGTATGCGATTCTGCATCATTCCTTGCAAGCGGAGGGGGTAGACGTTGCGCCCGTTGAACACTGGATGGATGCAGAGCATACGTTCAGCCATATTCATTGGCAAATGCGCGTTTACCGCTGTAATCTTCGCAATCTGCAGCCGAAGGACAATACCGTATACAAATGGGCAGGTCCAGAAGAGATGGAGGAGCTTGCCTTCCCGAATGTATTCGTGCGATTGTTAAAAATACGCTTTCAGTAATCCATTTAGTTACTTTCGTGACATTTATTCTGGTGTAGATTTTAAAGATTTACTAGACAAATTAAAGGGTGCTTGCCGTTTAGGCGGAAGTTCCCTTTTTTTCTATTTCGTAAACGTTTACAATGGTCACGACAACATTGTGGAAGCGTTACCAAAGTTAGGAGAGACTTCGGATACGCTTGTTGAGGCATTGGATTTGTCTATACAACATCAAGAGAAAGTCGTCACTTTGGAGGGGATTCTAATGAAACGATTGAAACCGACCATACTTTCCCGAGGTCAGATAAAACGCAAGTTTGCCTTGATGCTCAGCACAGCGATGATCGCTGGATCGCTTGCCGGCTTCGCTGGCCAGGCAGAGGCTGCGCAGCCGCATTCCTCGTATTGGTACCCGGATACGCTATTGTCGTGGTCGGCACAGACAGACAAGGATGCGGCATTCAACCGCAGTTCCGTGAAGCTGGACACTTCTCGTGTACAAGGAGCGAAGGTGAACCCGAATGCGAAGTCAGATGCCAAGGTAATGGCGCTTGCTTCGATGTACAAAAGTACGAGCGGTGCACCATCGCAAGGCAATGACAGCTTCCATGGCTATGCATTCAGCTACTGGCAGTACGTTGACAAGCTGATTATGTGGGGCGGATCTGCCGGGGAAGGCTTGATCGTTCCTCCAAGTGCGGACGTAATTGATGCAGCGCACAAGAATGGGGTACCGGTATACGGCACTGTCTTTCTACCACAAAAAGAGCACGGCGGTAAAATCGAATGGATGCGCGATCTGATCCAGCAGCGTGAGGACGGTACGTTCCCTGTTGCAGACAAACTCATTGAAGTCGCGAAATTCTATGGCTTCGATGGCTGGTTCATTAACCAGGAGACACAGGGCGGCACGCCGGAAGATGCGCAGAATATGCAGAAGTTTTTGAAATACTTGCAGAAGATCAAGCCTTCCAATATGGAAATCATCTGGTATGACTCCATGGTGAAGGATGGTCCTGTGAAATGGCAGGGTGGACTGACGGACAACAATAAGATGTTCTTCCAAGATGGGGAGGAGCGAGTAGCTGACAATATGTTCATCGACTTCCGCTGGCAGTTCAAGAAGGATGGCAAGTACGACTACGTAACGCCATTCCAGAACTCGCCGAAGGCAGCCGAACAATTGAAGCGGGATCGCCATGAGTTGTTCGCAGGTATGGATTTGGAAGGCGGCGGCGGTTATCAAGGGGAGTACAACTTCCCGGTATTGTTCCCGGAAGGACAGGACGCGGTGACATCGCTTGGTTTATATCGTCCGGACTGGGCGTTCAATACGACGAAGACGAATGATGAATTCATGCAGAAGGAGCAGCGTCTCTGGGTAGGCGACAGTCTCGATCCGTCCAAGACGAAGGCGAACGATTGGGCATGGCGCGGCATGGCGCATGATATCGTAGATAAGACGGTCATTACGAAGCCAGACTTTGTGACCCATTTCAATACGGGTAACGGTACGCAGTTCAGTGTATTCGGCAAGAGGGTCCGTGATCGTGAATGGTTCAACCGCAGTCTGCAGGACGTTCTGCCGACATGGCGCTGGATGGTTGACGAGTCTGGACAGAAGATTGCACCAAGCTTCGACTTCTCGAACTCCTTCTATGGCGGCAGTTCCTTGAAGCTTCAGGGCGAGGTTGCGGAAGGCGCTTCTTCAAATGTGAAGCTGTACAAGACTGATGTAGAGGCGACAGCTGCTATGCAAATGACGTTGACGTACCATTCGAATGCACCGGAAGCTGCTGATCTGAACATCGGTGTTGCGTTCGAAGGAGCACCGGATACATATACGTTTGTAAAGCCTTCTGATACGAAGGCAGCTGGCGCGAAGAGCGACTGGACACAGGCAACTTATGACTTGAGCCCATATGCAGGCAAGAAAATTGTCGGCGTATCCGTTCAAGTGGAAGGCAAGGCCAATGATAATCTATACTTGGCAAACGTAGGGGAGTTTGCGATCCGCGATAAGAATGAGAAGACGGCTCCTGTAGGTCAAGTCTCGGATGTTCGTGTGATCGAAAACGATGTCCGTGACGGCATTTATGCAGACGCTCGCTTGACGTGGACAGCGCTTGGCGATGATGTGCAGTACTACCAAGTGTATCGTGTGAAGCCGGACGGATCCCGTGAGTTCATGGGTGCGACAGGCAACAACTATTACTATGTGTCTGAAATGAAGCGCGGCGGCGACATGGAGAAGACGACGCAACTAGCAGTTGTTCCGGTGAACCGTCACTATGAGGAAGGCCGCGCGGCAATGACTTCGTTTGACTGGCCTGAATATCCGTCCCCCAAGGCAGACTTCGAGGCGGATAAGACGTTCGTAGCGCCAGGTGAGGAAGTACAGCTGACAGATAAGTCTTCGGAAGTGACAACAGAATGGGAATGGAGCTTCCCAGGCGGAACGCCTGAGACAAGCAAGGAGCGCAATCCGAAGGTAAGCTTCGCGAAGGAAGGCACGTATGAAGTGAAGCTGACTGCGAAGAATGCAGTTGGTGAAGATGTAATGACGAAGTCGCAGCTCATTACGGTATCCAAGGAAGCAGCGTTCCGGGCAGAGGATCTGGCTAAGGGTGCGAAGACAGAAGCGTCCAGCTTCGTCAATGACAGTGAAGCGCCACAGTTCGCCGTTGACGGCGAGATGCATACGAAATGGTGTGCAGTCGGCAATGAGAAGCACTGGCTGAAGGTTGATTTGGGTAAGGAGTATGATGTAACACAGTTCATCGTACACCATGCACAGGCTGGCGGTGAATCGGCTGCCTTCAATACACGCGAGTTCACGATTCAGCTCAGCACAGATGGCGAGAATTGGACGGATGCTGTAAAGGTGACAGACAACGAGAAGGGCACGTCCAAGCACGCGATTGCTAAGACCAAGGCTCGTTATGTTCGCCTTAACGTTGAGAAACCAACCCAAGGCGGAGATACAGCAGCTCGTATCTACGGCTTCGAGGTGCAAGGCATTAAGAATGTAGCTGCTGAATAATCGAGGATTCGAAGTTAACGGATAAGAGGGTCTTCCCCTTAGTCGACGATGGTCGGCGTGGGGGAGGCCCGTTTTTTATGGCCATAATGATTTGTTGGGTGGACAACGACAACCTCCACTTCGATTGCTTCCGTTGCCAGGCTAGAGGAAGATAGAATAGGGAGATTTGTTGGTTCATAGTGTGATGGAACAGGTATGCAACAGGGTGAAAAAATAATGACATTATATTTATGTTATATTGGATAGGGAAAACTCCAATGAAGATGACATGTACTTTAGGGAGCGGCGTTAGTTAAATGAAGCGAGAAGCTTCCGACATAGAACATAGGAAATAATAGCGAGTAGACCGTGATTAAGATTTCGAGAATGTGTAAACCATCTGCCAGTAAAATGGTTGATAGCAATTACTAAAGAGAAAGGAGTGAGAGAGATGGCTGAACGCATCATTTTACCTTTTGGAGATCCGATATTGCGCAAGCGCTGCAAGCCAGTTACGGAGCTGAATGCGCGTACGATATCGCTGTTGAATGATTTGAAGGATACCCTGTATGCTGAGAAGGGAAGAGCAGGACTTGCGGCACCGCAAATTGGGATTTTGCGACGTGTTGTCGTCATGGATGTCGGAGAGGGCTTGATTGAATTGATTAACCCGGAGGTCATTGAGACGGCTGGCGAGCAGGAAGGGATGGAGGCTTGCTTGTCTTATCCTGGGTACTACGGTAGAGTGAAGCGGCATCAATATATTAAGATAACAACGATGAACCGGGATGGTGAAACGGTCACATTGGAGGCCGAGGATTTCTTTGCCCGCTGCATCCAGCATGAGATGGATCATTTGGACGGTGTGCTGTTCATTGACCGTGTCGAGGATGATTATCTAGTCCATGGAACGAATCATCAGCATATGCCGCTGTTTCGTGCACTTCGACTGACATCCCCAGAACAGCGTACCTAAGGGTAGTAGTCAGCAGTTCCCCATCTATCTCAGTTATGTACCTGTGATACAGAAAAGCCATTGGATGTTGGCCGAATCCCCTTTTGAAAAGGGAATAATTAGGGGAGGTATTTTTATATCAGGTATTCAAGTGCTTCAAGATTGAGGATCGCGATGTTCTGAACCGGATATATAATGATACGGAGAGGGGCATCCAAGAAGAGCATAAGGCCAGATATAAGGACGGGAAGCTGAACATAGGCATCTGGAACAATCGGAGAAGGAATGGAATCGGATTCGAAATGGGGAGCTGCTTCGAGTTGTACTCACTAGTGAAGATGGGGAGCATATGCGCGGATTTACCGTGCAGGGATTGTGTTATGCATTAGTTGATGATCTTATGATTATGAAGGGGATTCCTCAAGGGGAAGAATGTTCACTGAACAACGAGTATTATGTGAAATATCTTCAATTATTACAGCGGCGGGGTCATTTATAATGTGAGGGCGAATGGTGAGGTCGGTGCTCAGCACTGCCTTTTTTGTATAGGCGGTCTTCCACTTACACAAGCGGCATGTATGTACAGAAGTGTAAGAGAATCTATGGAGCGAGCGATTATAAGCAATTATTATCGAATGAAGAGTGAGGTTCTGCAGTGAGCAGAACCTCTATTTGTTCGCCATCAGCATTATGATTATATGCCCTAGCGTTTAGTGTCTGGCATTATGCAGTGATCTTGTCCAGTATCATGAAGGCCGCTCCAATCGCAAGTGCCTCGTCACCGTAGCTGCCCTTGCTGAACATGACCTGATATTGCGGATAATGATAGGTTTTACGAATTGCCGTTTGTGTTGCGGTATAGAAAAATAAATCATTCGTGTTCATGAGCGGTCCGCCGAGCACCACTTTCTCTGGATGGAGAACGTTGAGCAGGTTGGCTAACCCAATGCCGAAATAAGTAGCAGCCTGCGTCACAATTTCGGTCGCCAGCGGATCACGCCGCCGCAGCGCCTCCATAATATGAGCATATGAAATGGTGGAGCTCGCCCCCGCGATCTGCTCAAGCAGACTGCGGCGACCCATTCGGACGAGTGCGTTCGCTTCGCGTTCAATGGCATATACGGTGGCATATGACTCCAAGCAGCCGTAGTTGCCGTTCCCTGTGCGAGGGGGAATGCCATCTGCCTGAATGATCATTTGCCCAAGTGAGCCTTCCATGTCGACAGCCCCGTAGATAAGTTTGCCTTCAGACATCATCGCGGAACGGAGCCCAATGCCGACATGTACGTACAGCATATGCCGGACATCACGTGCCCGATTGGCCCATGCTTCTGCCCGAATTGCGGTGTTCGCCCCATTATCGAGCATAACCGGCATGTTCAATTGTCGTTCCAAGTCATTGACGATCGAGACATCCTCCCAGCCAGGAGAAGGGAAGAAGCTAGGCTGCAAGATGACACCTTCGAATCGATCGAGCGGACCGACGGCGCCGATTCCAAGACCGAGTACCTTATCTGGGCTGAGCTTATGCTTGCCCGCCCAGTGATTAATCTGTTTCGCTACTTCTGCCAACAAGTATTCCGGTGTCATGAGTGCAGTCATTTCCCATTCGCATGTATCGAGCTTATTCCCGGCCATGTCCAGCATGACGAGGCGAGAAGAGGTGCGGGAGATATCTAGACCGAATGCATATCCGTAATCAGGAACGACTCGGTATAAAATCGGTCTGCGTCCGCCAGTCGAAGCACCAAACCCGCATTCAGCGATGAGTCCAAGCGCAGTTAGCTCCTCCAATACACGAGTCAGTGTGCTGACCGTAAGCCCGCTGTACTGGAGCAAGTCCAGCTTCGAGATTTCATCGGTGCGTCGAATGAATTGAAATATTTCCTTCGCTTTGGAGGAAGGAATGTGTTGATCCAATGATTTATCCATATATAACAATCCCCACAATTCCTGACAATAGGATGACGGCTATCGGATGGAGCTTCAGCTTCATCAGCGCAAGCAGTGCACAGGCGAAGATTGCGACTGGAATGAATGATGATAATGTCCACTTCGCTGTGAGCCCAGAATGCATCGCCATGTTGACCGCCGTATAGGCGATCAGCGCGATTACGGCTGGCTTCATGCCGTCAAGTGCAGACTGCACCCACTGATTATCATACACGCGGTAGAAAATAGTGGCAATAAGCAGCATGGTGATTGCAGAAGGCAGGATAACTCCAAGTGATGCAGCGATACTGCCGATCAAGCCAGATGCAGTATACCCAACATATACGGCGCTGTTCATCGCAATAGGGCCTGGAGCCATGCCAGCGAGTGTGATCGCTTCCGTATACTGCTCTGCCGTCATCCAGTGATGAGACAATGCTTCGTGTTCAATAACGGGAAGCATCGCATATCCGCCTCCGAAGGAGACAAATCCTAGTTTAAAAAAAGTCCAAAAGAGTTCCCATAACATGGTGCATCCATCCTTCTTGTTCGATTATGGGAGGTAACCATATCTATTCCATCAACCTAGACCGCTCTATTGTTGTGCGGCTTCGCTTGGCGGGAGCGGGTGGCGCTATTGCTTGTGCGCGGTGGCTTGGAACGGTCGTGTGGATGGTCGCCCATGAAGCTGCTGCGAGCGATCCAATTCAGTACCAGACCAGCGGCTGCTCCAATGGCTAACATGATAACGGGGTGGAGTGAAGTCCAGAAAAGCAGTGCTAGTGAGGTCAAGGTGATGGCCCATGTGAACACATTGGTTAAAGTGCGCGTGCCCAGACGCACGGCAGCATATACAATAAGCGCAACGACAGCAGGTTTAATACCGGACAATGCTGCCTGCACATACGGTTGATCACGTAGTCCTGCTGCCCCTGCGCATAATAACAGCATAATGGCAATAGTAGGCAAGGAGATGCCGATGACTGCTGCGGCGAGTCCGGATAGGCCGGCAATACGATAGCCGACGAGTGCGGCGACATTGACACCTATTCCGCCAGGAGCGGCACCAGCTAGTGCAGTGATTTCCCCCATATCGTCTGTTTCCAGCCATTTGCGCTTTTCGGCGATTTCCCGTTCGATGACAGGCAAAATCGCATAACCGCCGCCGAAGGTGGTCGGTCCGATCTGGCTAAAGGTCAGAAACAATTGAAGGAGAAGGGTGCGCTTCTTCATTCGCTGTACGGGACGGTGAGCATTTTGATTCATGGTGATTATCATCCCTTCCGTTCAGTGGTATGGTAGCTTCAGTATAACGTACTTAATTCCATTTTGGAATAAACTTTTCCCTAATCGATGTAAATGATCCGTAAATGAAGAAATAAAATTGTGATTTATTGTATTTTAGAGGAAGTTTCATCTATATTGGAATCATGGTGGTATGCATCTCGATTCGTTTGCACGAAGAGGTGGCATGATTGAAGAGATTAAGCAAGATTATAGGGACATGAGTGGGGCTATTTCCTATTTACTTATTGCGAAGGCAGTCGAGGAAGGGAGCAAATTGCCTGCGAGCTTGTGGCGGAGGGCTTCTATATATTAATATGGAATTATTAACGTAAGGAAGTAGGCAGCGTTTGCAACCAGTAACGGAAGCCGATGCCAGAGGAGGTACATTGGATAAGCGAATATCTCTCGGGCTGTATGTTCTCGCTGCTGTACTCATCTTGGTGTACCATGAGAAGCTGCTTGCTGTACTGCGTCATATGGAGCCTGGAGCAGGTGCGCTCATCATTATGTTTCTTGCTGCTGTCGCTATATCCCTATTTCCTGTCATTCCATTCGGTTTAGTGGCAGGGATTATAGGCGCTACTTTTGGCTTCTGGATTGGGGGCTGGATCAACGTGGCGGCTTCGACGGTAGGGGCTGCTTTGATGTTCCTTGCTGTTCGAAGCGGGATATCCAAGCAGGGCAGGTCGTATATCGAGCGTATCGGCTTACTTCGAAGCTTTAATCAATTAATGGAACGAAATGCATTCACTGCTGTGCTTATCGGGCGGATGATTCCCATTGTCCCAGCTGTAGCGATTAATGCATATGCGGCCATGCTGTCTATCCCTCTACGCACCTTCATGGTGGCAACTGTATTAGGGAAGCTGCCGGTTATGTTCCTGTTCGCCTATGTCGGCGAGCAGTTGCTTCAAGACTGGACAAGGATTCCGGTCGTCTTGCTTCTATATGCCGTGTACGTGGCTGGCATTTATGGAATACATCGAGTCGTGGAGCGATGCCAATCAAGGCGTGGCCGCACGTAGCGACACAAGGAATTGCGATAATATCGTTATGGAGGAAAAGTTGAATATGTCCAACATTGCATCAAACATTACACAGCTCATTGGCAACACACCCCTAATGGAGCTGAACAACTACAGTCGCAAGCATGGCCTCGGAGCGAGGCTCGTTGCGAAGCTGGAAGCATTCAATCCTGGCGGAAGCGTCAAGGATCGTATCGGATATGCAATGCTTAAGGCAGCCGAAGAGCAAGGTGTCATCGACCGCAGCTCGGTCATTATTGAACCGACAAGCGGCAACACGGGGATTGCACTGGCGAGCGCTGCTGCAGCACTTGGTTATCGTATTATTATTACGTTGCCAGATACGTATAGTATGGAGCGCATTAAGATGATGAAGGCGCTTGGCGCGGAAATCGTGCTCACGCCTGGATCAGAAGGGATGCAGGGTGCAATTCGGAAGGCGGAGGAGCTTGCCGAGAGCATTCCGAACTCGTTCATCCCACAGCAGTTCCATAATAAGGCGAACCCAGAAATGCACCGGAATTCGACAGCACAGGAAATATGGCGCGATACGGACGGAGAAGTGGATATCTTTGTGGCAGGGGTTGGCACAGGTGGGACAATTAGCGGTGTAGGCGGCGTATTGAAGGAGAATAAGCCATCGATACGAATTACAGCAGTTGAACCTGCTGATTCACCTGTTCTGTCAGGAGGCAATCGCGGTTCGCACATGATTCAAGGTATCGGCGCTGGCTTCGTGCCAAGCACATTCGATCGCAGCATCGTTGATGAGATCATCCGGGTTACGAACGAAGAAGCATTCACTGCGGCGCGCGAGCTTGCGAAGCAGGAGGGCTTCCTAGTTGGGATTTCCTCCGGTGCAGCATTGGCAGCTGCGACACAGCTTGCGAAGCGTCCTTCGAATGCAGGCAAGATGATTGTTGTGCTGCTGCCGGATACAGGCGAACGTTATCTGTCGACGCCATTGTTCGAAGGCTAAGCGGCATTATGTACATGTCATGGTCAGTAGCAGTGTGACGAGGTAACTGTATGCAGCGAAACAAGGTATGAACGTAACACGGTACAAGAAAACAACGTAAAACAACGTACAACGAAATAAGCATTCAGCTGCAGGGAAGCACATGTATCTCTGCAAATAAGAAGCCCTGATCCTGTGCAAAGCAGGTCGGGGCTTTTTGCATATGAATAAGGTGTTAACATTCATAAGCGCTGCTAACAAAAACAGCCGTCCTCCGAGCAGAAAGCCTGCAGGGGACGGCTGTTGCCAATGCATGAATTACTTGTTCAATGCATCTTCGTAGCGTTTTTCAACTGCTGACCAGTTCACAACGTTCCAGAACGCGGAAACGTAGTCAGGGCGTTTGTTTTGATATTTCAAGTAGTATGCATGCTCCCATACATCCAAGCCGAGGATAGGCGTCTTGCCTTCCATAATCGGGCTGTCTTGGTTAGGCAGGCTGTATACGGACAATTTGCCGTTAGCATCTACTGCAAGCCATGCCCAGCCGCTGCCGAAACGTGTAGCTGCAGCTTTAGCGAAGTCTTCTTTGAACTTGTCGAAGCCGCCAAGCTCATTGTTGATTGCATCAGCCAATTTGCCGGAAGGCTGGCCGCCACCGTTTGGTCCGATGATTTCCCAGAACAGGGAGTGGTTCGCATGGCCGCCGCCGTTGTTGCGTACAGCTGTGCGGATGCCCTCAGGAACAGCATCCAAGTTAGCGATAAGTTCATCAAGGGATTTATCTTGCAATTCTGGAGCAGATTCCAAAGCTGCATTCAAGTTCGTCACGTATGTGTTGTGGTGACGATCGTGGTGAATCATCATTGTTGTTTCATCGAAATGTGGTTCCAAAGCGTTGTTGGCATAAGGAAGAGCCGGTAATTGATGTGCCATTGTGTCATACCTCCTAATAATTATGTAGCATCTTATATACTTCTAACCTAATTAAACATGAAGCGAACGAATAAATCAACATAAATGTTGCGAAAGTCTTCATTGAAAATAAAGCCTTCGCAATTCTTCACAAATAGATGAATAACAGCCTGTCATTCAACGCTATCATATTACCCGAAAATGGTTCTTTTCAAACGAACGTTCCATTGGAGAACGATGGATCAGGGCTAGCAATGAATACGAATTCTTTACAATTTCTATGACCTTTTCTTGTATTGGGCAATGTAAACGCTTTAAATAAAGCGTTTACAAGAGAAAACGAGAGATTTTCCGATCTTTTTTATGGAAGTTGAAAGATAAAGAAGGATTTTCGCGATTTTTGTCGTATTTGTAAAGGTATTGCACAATCTATGTAGATAACCACAAAGATACAGATTTAATGTAAAGGCGTAGAAAGGTGTTAGACAGAGAGACAACCGATCACGAAACCAAGCTCAGGATGAGGGAGAGTAAGTCATGAATGTTCGTTCCTTTCGTTTGTCGGATTATCTTCCGGCAACCCAGTTGTTGAAGGAATCACTGTCAGATGAATGTTGTGAGAAGACGCTGGAAGCATTCGCGCGTCAGTTATCGTTGGACGGAGAGCTGGTGCTCATCGCAGAACATGAGGCATCTAGTGGGGAGCAGGCTATTGTCGGACTTGTCATCGGAACCGTTGATCGTAACAACGGCTACTATTACCGCCTTGCCGTACACCCAGATTATCGCAATCAAGGAGTAGGCAAAGCACTGGTAGCGGGATTGGAACAGAAATTCCAACAACGCCGCGTCAAAAACATTATGATTGCTGTGGACGAGCATACAGAAGTCGTATTGCCATGGTTTGAGGCATTGGGGTACGGAGCGAAGGATATGCTGCGCTCCCTGTCGCAGCTGCGCATCGTTGCAGGGTAACGGCGCGCAATCCTGTATTGCAGATGTATTGCAAGGTCGCAATCGGCCTCACTCGGTAAGAGTGGCGATACACGATTTACTATAGCCAAACATTGTACAAGGAAGCATATCTTCTCAACCGTTGCATTCGGGGAAAAGATATGCTTTTCTATTAGTAAAGCGAATTGAACGCAAAGCCGAGGAATTAGCATGAATCGTTATGAGGAAGCTCTTGTGAAAAGTTTCAAGCACGATGGTCACCTGCATCGGGTATGGCTCGAGAACTGGCTTGTGCCCTCCACGATGCGGCATCCTGATCATGTGAAGGAAGACATATACGTCCTTATCAATAGTCAGACGCCAATTCGGGAGTCGGATGGGAAGCAGTGGGTCAGCAAGATTCCTGCTGTCACCTTCCTCATCCCGAAGCAGTGGTTCAACGTTGTTGCTCTTATCGAGGAATGCGGTGTTCGGTATTATTGTAATATAGCATCGCCTCCGTATCGGTGCGGCAATATTTTCACTTATATTGACTATGATTTGGATGTCATTCGCATGACGGACGGGCAAGTTCAAGTAGTAGACCAAGATGAGTATGAGCACAATCGCTTAACCTATCATTATCCAGAGCTTGTTGAGCAGAAGGTGAAGCTAGGCCTGGATCAGGTGTTGGGGTACATTGAGCAGGGTCGTACTCCATTCCATGATGGTACGGTACGTTGGTATTACGAAGAGTGGAAGCAGTTGTTAGACGAATCTCGTGATCAGTAAGCGAGTAGACACGAAATCGGTGAACGGCGCCTGTTCCAGAACTTAGTTCCTGGGATGCATGGTGCCGTTTCCGATGTTGGCGGATTGTGGACAGGTTTTTTTATAGAGCAATAACGGATTAGCGAAATCACGGCATAGAAAATACATCATGAGAGGACAAGGAGGTGAATGGGATGCTTGATTCGAAGAAGCCGCATGGACAACAAAATCATGAAGAGCGGGTGATGCCTGATCAGGGTGCTTCCAAGGAACGGTGGCGCAAGTTGAAGCAGGATATTATAGAGGCCGCCCCGGCACTCGGAATTGATCAGGTCGGCTTTACGACGGCAGACCCATTCATTGAATTGAAGGCGAGGCTGCAGCATTCCATTGACCAAGGCTATGCCTCGGGATTCGAAGAACCTGACTTGGACAAGCGTACTCGCCCTGAATTGCTGCTGGAGGATGCGCGCTCAATCATTGCCATTGCTGTGGCCTATCCTTCCAAGCTGGAAGAGTCGCCGAAGTCGAAGGCAGGCTCCTATCGGGGAATGTTTGCGCGGACAGCATGGGGACTTGATTACCATCATGTTCTGCGTGATCGCCTCGCGAAGCTGGAAGCATTCTTACGTGAGCGCGTGCCTGAACAGGAGCTACGGGTACGAAGTATGGTGGACACAGGAGAATTAAGTGATAGGGCCGTAGCAGAGCGTGCAGGTATTGGGTTCAGCGGCAAGAACTGTTCGATTATTTCGCCGCAGTGGGGATCGTGGATTTACTTGGGCGAAATGATTACGAATATTCCGTTTCCGTCTGACGAGCCTGTTACAGAAGACTGCGGTGAGTGCACGCGCTGTCTTGATGCTTGTCCGACAAGTGCCCTTGTCGGCCCTGGACAGTTGAACGCGAACCTGTGCATCTCCTTCCAGACGCAGTCGAAGGACATCTTGAGCCATGAGATGATGACCAAGATGGGGAATCGGCTGTATGGCTGCGACACATGCCAGATCGTTTGTCCCAAAAATAAAGGAATGAACTGGACGCACCAACCCGAAATGCAGCCTGATCCTGAGAAGGCGAAGCCTCTTCTCGTTCCAATGCTGCAATTATCGAATCGTGAATTTAAGGAGCAGTTCGGCTCATTGTCGGCTGCATGGCGCGGTAAGAAGCCGATCCAGCGCAATGCGATTGTAGCGCTCGGCAACTTCCGTGATCGAAGTGCAGTTGGGGAGCTGCGTACCTTGCTACGAGAAGATACGCGTTATGATATTCGTGCGACAGCCGCTTGGGCGCTTGGTCAGATTGGCGGTACTGATGCGAAGCAGGCGCTGCTGTCAGCCTTGAATCGTGAGAAGGAGGATGCCGTTTTGCGAGCGATAGATGATGCCTTGCAGCAGTTCGACAATCATGTGGAACCTATTTATGTGCAGGAGATGGAGTCGCCGTTAGGGATGCTGACCGTTGCCTCCTCGGCGACAGGACTGTGTTCTATTGAATTCGGCAGTGTGCTGGATACCTCTGCACGTCTGAACGCCTGGGCGCAGCGCACATATGGTCGGGCTGCCCTCCAGCGTCATCCGGAACGGCTGCAGGAGGCAATTCGCCAATTGGAGGAATATTTCAGAGGGGAGCGGCAATCGTTCGATTTGACGCTTGATTTCCAAGGAACGCCATTCCAACGTGAGGTGTGGCGCGCTCTAATGGATATTCCGTACGGGGAGACAAGATCCTATAAGCAGATCGCAGAGGCGATTGGACGTCCACAGGCAGTGCGAGCAGTCGGTGGGGCGAACAATCGTAATCCGATTCCGGTTATTGCGCCATGCCATCGTGTCATTGGAGCAGATGGCCGACTGGTCGGGTATGGTGGCGGAATGGACAAGAAGGTTACACTTCTCAAGCTGGAAGGCATGCAGGCGAATGAGGATCGGATGCTGACTGCTCCTTAATGGAACAGGGGATATTTGTCACGATTGATAGTACGTGCTATCATAGTGGCGGTACGGTATATTCGAAATCGAACGGCACATCGATCGCTTTTAATTTTTCTATGTGAAGTTTTCGGTGGATCATTCACGGAATCTACCCTACTTGAAATATAGAAGCAATGAGCTAAACTTGACGATGTTGGGGTGACCATGGGAAGATGTGGACAGTAATTACGGCAATCGTAACACTAATTGTAGGCATTATCATCGGCTTCGCTGGCGGCGTGTACTACTTGCGTAACCAAATGACGAAAATGCAATCTGACCCTCAAATGCTGCAGAAAATGGCGAAGCAAATGGGCTACAATCTGAACTCGAAGCAGATGCAGCAAGCACAGCAAATGATGAAGAACAAGAATTTCAAGAAAAACCGCTAAGTTAACGAGATCATGCTCACAAGCGCGGCGGAAGGAGGAACGTTCGTGGCTGGTTTGAAGGATTATGTGAATACACAGGTTGGAACGAATCGCGAGAAGATTGAGCATCATATTAAGGAAATCTTGAAGCTCGTCGGAGAAGATGTTGAGCGCGAAGGATTGCTGGATACGCCAGCACGCGTGACTCGCATGTATGAGGAAATCTTCGCCGGTTATGAGGTAGATCCTCGTGATGCGCTCGGGGTAGCATTTGATGAAAATCACGAAGAGCTTGTCATTGTGAAGGATATTACGTATTATAGCCAATGTGAGCATCATATGGCGCCCTTCTTCGGGAAGGTGCATATCGGATATATTCCAAGCGGCAAGATAGCAGGACTTAGCAAGTTCGCCCGCTTGGTGGAAGCAATCTCCCGCCGCTTGCAGGTGCAAGAGCGGATCACTACCGAGATTGCCGACATCATGGATGAGGTACTCATGCCACACGGCGTGATGGTCGTTGTGGAAGGCGAGCACTTGTGCATGTGCGCCCGTGGTGTGAAGAAGCCAGGAAGCAAGACGGTAACGATGGCAACACGCGGCAGCTTCCGGACGGATGCGGCGCAGCGCACGGAATTTTTGTCACTGATTAAGTAGTAATGTGATGTATGTGGGTGAACTATGAACTGATGAACCCCGTTCCGGGCTTGGGACGGGTTTTTTTCGGACAGGGCAGGGAATTTGAATAGGAGGAGTTACTAGTCACATGACAGAAGCAAAGAAGAATTCGGAACAGAAAAGTACGGAACAAGAAGTAGAATTGACAGCGGAACAGAAGCTGTGGGCGAGATTGTATGAAGCAGCTTCTGCGTTCAAGAAGCAGGCGAGCTGGGAGTGGATGCCGGAGAACGTGATCTTTGGCGTGAGCAATCCCGAAGACGGAGAAGTGGGCTATTGCACGATTATGAATGGAACAGACTACTTGTTCGGTCTGGCGTTATTCCGCGGCGGTGAAGGATTGGAGAGCCTGAACAGCTTGATGCTGGACAATCATGAGCAGAATGCATGGCTGCACCGCCAAAAATGCATCATGGTAACGTTTGAAGACCGTACGGATCTGGAAAAGCGCGATTTGGCGCAGATCAAGGAGCTCGGGTTCCGCTTCCGCGGCCGTAATGCATGGCCAATGTTCCGCGCATACGACCCGGGGTTTGTTCCATGGACGCTTGACGAGAAGCAGGTCAGTTTCTTGGCGATCGCCTTAGAACAAGCGATAGATCTGGCAGCGCGTGTGAAGAAGGACAATGAGGTAATGACAGCACCGCAATCCGGTCAAGTGTTGGTTCGTACTCCGGACAACAAGAAGTGGGTAGATCGTTGGATGGATCCTGACTTCGTATTGGAGCGTCCTGTGAAGGTTGAAATCGAAGATCGCGATCGTCTGAATGATGTTATGAATCGTTTCCCGAATAAGAAGGGCCAATGGGAGACTGAATTTTTCTATGCGCCTGTTGCTGTGAAGGGTGAAGGCGAGCGTCCGTACTATCCGCGTCTCTGCTTGTGGGTAGACCGTACGACACGTGCAGCTGTAGGCTTCCATGTCGCGTATGATGACAACTTTGAGCAGGAGTTCCTGAATCATTTCTTGCAGCTTATTGAAGAGCAGGGGGTACGCCCACAGAAGCTCATCATTCGCACGAATGAATGCGTGGATCTGTTCGAGAAGACAGCACAGCGTCTGAAAATTCGCATTGAGCGCGAGTCGCACCTGGCGTACTTGGAGGAAGCGCGTGGAGACTTGTTCGATTATTTCTCCAAGCAAGAAGGGTAGAAGGAATCTATTTACGTTATAAATGATATATGTCCTTAGTAAATAGGAAATGAGGAGAAGGCATGGCTTCGCTGAAAGGCGGGTCGTGTCTTCTTTTTCTTATACTGCTTACCCGGGAAAGGTGGGTGTCTTAATGAAATCGCTGCATGTATAATGGGAATAAAGATGTTTATGCTATCTATGGAAATAAAGGAGTGCTGCTATGAAGATTTCAATGCATATTACAAAGGAAGACTATTGGAGATTTAATAAATTCGTGATATACAGCATGCCGAAATACCGTAAAGTCATGCTAGCGAACATCATCGGCCTGCCCTTGTTTTTAAGCATCATTCTTAAACTTATCGGAAAACCATGGGTGTACTCGATTGTCGTTGGGGTAGCGCTGGGGGTGCTTTTGAACGTATTTATGTATTTTTCGATTAAGAGAAAGGTTATCCGTTGGTCTGCTTCCACAGAAAATGCAGCCTGGCTCGGCGATCATACGATGGAGATTACGGAGCAGGGAATTGATGAGACGACGCCGGTCGGCAGCGCTCATTACAACTGGGATGCGATACCGGAAATCAGAATGACCAAGGACTACATCTATATCTTCATCAGCTCGATGCAGGCACATATTATCCCACTTGCTTGCTTGTCTAACTCGTCCGAGCAGACACAGCTTATTCAGCTTCTTGAGGAGCATCATAAGAAAAAGATTATCGTACATTCCTAACTGGTGATCACATATTACATCCATGCAAAAAGTCCTCTGCATACAAAAGTTGACAAGGAAAAAGCCTAATCAACATCTTGTAAGCAGAGGACTGTTATGTTAAGATCTAATGTACGATATGGGTATATTTTAAAATGCATTACTATCCAAATATATAATACCATATCGAATCACAGGCTGTCAACCTTGATTTATAAATTTCTAAAGAAGCGGGTGGTTAGATGAGTACGAAAGAAGAACAATGGCGTCTAGAAGAGGAACGAGCGGTTCGGGTGATGGAAGCTATTGAGCAGCATATTGAGCCCCTGCAGCAGGATATTGGCGACATCAAACACGAAGTAGTCGAATTCCGCAAGGCGTTCTGGGACGATGTCAAAATCAACATGGACGATGTTAATGAGGCGATAGAGACCTTTGCCAGCATGAAGCAGCAGGCAGAGGTGTTAACCGAGCGCGAGCATAGACACCGCCATGCTGCGCGTCAGTTGGATGTATTAACTCGCATGGCGAAGTCTCCCTACTTTGCAAGAATCGATTTCAAGGAAGATGGAGAAATGCGCGGCGAGGAGATCTATTTAGGCATTGGTTCTTTCCGCAATGAAGAAGGCGAATTTTTTGTATATGACTGGCGAGCTCCGGTGTCGAGCTTGTATTATGATTTCCCTCCAGGCCCTGCGCGCTATGCGACTCCTGTAGGGGAGATAGAAGGATCGATGGAACTGAAGCGTCAGTTTCTTATTTCG
>NZ_JMDX01000072.1:0-24825 GCF_000935845.1 Paenibacillus sp. E194 | reverse complement strand
CCCTGCTGCTAAAGGACAGCCCATATGGGAACCAGAATTGCTCACATAAGAGCTAAGTGTGTACCCGAGCATGCTGGTGACAATCTCAACGACGCCTGTTAAGGTAGCGATGCCAAGCGCTTTCCAGCGATTGATGTTCTGATTGACGAGGAATAAGGCGACGAGGAAGCCCTCTGGTGCATTCTGCAATCCAATAGAAAACGCGATTAACGGCCCAAGTGTATCATTACTGCTCGCATAACTGACGCCGACAGACAAGCCTTCCGGCAAATTATGAAGGGTGATGGCCGCAATGATAAGGAATGATTTCTGTTCGATATTGATGCGAATTCGTTGATTCGGATTCTCCAGATCCATATGAGGCAGGGAATGCTCCAGCCACAGCAGCACGAAGCAGCCAAGCAGCAGGCCGAATGCAATCACGAACACATTAGAGCTGGCAAGCGCTTCGGGAATAAGATTGAACATTGAGGCTGTTGTCATGATCCCTGCTGTATAGGCGAGAAGGATATCCCTCATACGGTGAGACATGCTCCTCATGAACAAGATCGGGATGGCCCCGATGCCTGTGGATAAGGCGGAAATGGTGCTGCCGATTAACGCTTCTGTCATACTACTCTTCATCCCCTTGCTCGAATCCGGTATTCGAATTGAATTGATATTTGGTGATCGTATCATACAGACATCCTCTACGCCAAGAAATCAATGAGGTAATTATTTTGAGTTAAAATGGAAGATTGTCCCTTGTTTCACATGGAACTTTTTTCGACAGGAATCTAGTAAATATGAGCAATCTGCTGTCATAAAGCATGCGAATAACGCAATTGATGGGAAATATAAGCATTGCCCCAATGATCAGCGGACACTTTGCAATTTCTGTTTGTCACTGGACTTTCTGATGGATGAGGACTATAATTACCCGTGTAATATGGTAGCTTCGATAACTGCATATGCACGCTAGGGGTGCTGGAATTTGGCCGGCTGAGATTGTATCCCATTAAGATACCGACCCTTACACCTGATCTGGGTAATGCCAGCGTAGGAAAGACGTTGAACCGCGTCATTATTGTTATAATTAGGTTGCTTGCTTATTCGTCATGGTCTGCATGAATGTGCGCTGCTTCGGGTAGAATGGACATAATTGCTGTACGGATGAACGAATGCCGGATGACCTCATTGACGTGATTCATCGTATGATGCACATTCGCATATACGCGTAGAACGGCACACAAAGCGTCCCAGAGGGGGCGCTTTTTTTTGTGGATCTGAATCGTGTTGCAGGACGGCGGGACGGGAACTTGCTCATCCATACATATACGATCGAGCGGATCGTCCAACTGGTGAATGCGGCAGGCGTTATCGAAGCACTTTCTAATTCATGATCGGCTCTCCACTAGTGAGGGAAGGAAGAGAAGGGGGATTCATCATATGCACCGGACACGCTTTACACGAGGGTTGATGCTGGCGCTCGTTATCATGATGACATTTGCGCTCGCTGCTTGCGGCGGCAAGGGGCAAGAAGCAGGACAAGGAAGCCAGACAGAGGGGAACACGGCACAGGAGCAAGGAACGGATAAAGTGAAGGAGAAGCGCGATGTTAAGATTGTGCTTGATTGGACGCCAAATACGAATCATACCGGCTTGTATGTAGCTAAGGAGAAGGGCTACTATGAGGAAGAAGGTCTGAATGTCGAGATATTGCAGCCGAGCACAGGCGCATCAGACGCGATGATCGCATCGGGAGAAGCGCAATTCGGTGTTAGTGTTCAGGAAAGTATTACGATGGCTCGACAACAAGATGTTCCGATCGTGTCGATTGGTGCGATCATTCAGCATAATACATCAGGCTTTGCTGCGCCGAAGGACAAGAACATCAGGTCACCTAAGGACTTTGAAGGCAGAACGTATGGCGGCTGGGGATCTCCGGTTGAGGAGATGATTATCCGCACGATTATGGCAAAGGACGGCGGCGACTACAGCAAGCTGAAGAGCGTCAACATGGGCAATGCCGATTACTTTACAGCTGTGAAGAAAGATATTGATTTCGCGTGGATCTTCTACGCTTGGACAGGTATCGAAGCAGAGCTTCGCGGTGAGCCGATTGATATGCTGTACGTCAATCAATATGCGAAGGAACTCGACTACTATACGCCGGTTCTATCGACAAGCGAGAAGCTGATCAAAGAAGATCCTGAATTGATTAAGGCATTCATGCGTGCTACGTCCAAGGGCTATCAATATGCGATCGACAATCCAGAAGATGCAGCCAACCTGCTGCTTAAAGCTGTGCCGGATTTGAACAAAGATCTGGTTATCGCAAGCCAGAAATGGCTGAGTCCGAAGTATAAGGACGATGCACCTCGCTGGGGCGAGCAAAAGCGTGACGTATGGGCAAATTACATGAATTGGCTCGTGGAGAACAAATTAATGGATAAGAGCATTGATGTAGACAAGGCGTTTACGAATGACTTCTTGCCAGCTTCATAAGCCTGCACGGTTATAGGAATGGGCAATGGGCGCATATGCGCCCTTTTGCTGTATTTCGTTACAGGATAAGATAATCGTTACCAAGTGATCGTTATATAAGGGATTGAGAAAGAGGAGGAGAAGCAAGATGGCGAACAGTTTAGTGAGCATTCAAATCGTTCCGAAGACGAAAAATGGGGAAGACGTAATTCCCTATGTAGATCGTGCAATCGAGATCATTCAAGCATCGGGTGTGAAATATCAGGTAAATCCGCTGGAGACAACGATGGAAGGCGAACTTAGTGAACTCTTCCGTATTATTGAGGATATGAATAAGGCCATGATTGAGATGGGGAGCATCAATGTGTTGTCGCAAGTGAAGATTGTGTATAAGCCCTCCGGCATTACAATGGATGAATTGACAGTGAAGTATCGGCCATGAGTGGACGTCGAATCGCGAAGATCGGTCCTCCGATCATTGCATTTATTCTATTCCTCGCCATATGGCAGGCAGGAGTAATGGTATCAGGCATTGAGAAATGGATGCTGCCCAGTCCGCTCGATATTGCACAAGAGGCCATAAGCAATGGGGGCGGTCTGCTTATGCACACATGGGCTTCTGTTCAGTTAACGCTTATTGGCTTCTGTGTAGGCACAGCTGTGGGCCTGCTTCTGGCTTGTGCGCTTCATCCGATGCCGTGGCTGAAGCGGGCGATCTATCCGCTTGTCATAGTCAGTCAGAATATCCCGACGATTGCACTGCTGCCGCTGCTCATGATCTGGTTCGGTTTCGGTCTCATGCCGAAGATTGTCACCATTACGCTGGTATGCTTCTTCCCTGTATGCGTGGCTACCCTAGATGGTCTTGCCCAGACAGACCGCACAATGATGAATTATATGCGTATGGCGGGCGCGAGCCGGTCGCAGCTGTTCTGGAAGCTGGAGCTGCCCCATGCACTTCCATCTGTCTTCTCAGGATTAAAAATAGCAGGGACGTATAGCGTGATGAGTGCGATTATTTCCGAGTGGCTCGGGACGGACAAAGGGATCGGCTACTACATGGTACTGCAAAAAGCAGCCTATCGTACGGATCGCATGTTCGTGGCAATCGCAGTTGTCATTCTATTGAGCTTGGCCATGTTCGGCCTCGTATGTGCATTGGAACGGCTGCTCATTCATTGGCGCCGTGACAATAAGCAGGGGTGAAGGGGGTGCGTTAAAAATGATCGCAACAAACGAACAACAGCCAGCTGCCCAGCGAGATGCTGATCATGTGCATCAGCATAAGGCAGTACAGAAGCAGGTCGCTCTTGAACTGCGTGATGTCAGCATGTCATTCGACGGTCGAGCTGGACGACTTCATGTACTCGATCATGTGTCCATTACGGTGCAGGCAGGAGAGTTCGTCTCGATTATTGGTCCATCCGGATCGGGGAAGAGCACACTGTTCCATCTCATTGGCGGTCTGCTTCGTCCATCAGAAGGGGATATTCTTGTCCATGGGCAGAACGTGGTCGGTCAGACAGGCCATATCAGCTATATGCCGCAGCAGCCCGCGCTGTTCCCGTGGAGAACGGTGGAGGACAATGTTATCCTCGCTCCAGAAATTGCAGGCAAGCCGAAGAAGGAAGCGCGGGAGGAAGCGCGCCGCTGGCTAAGCAATGTTGGATTGACGGGGTATGAACGCTCGTATCCGCATGAGCTGTCCGGTGGGATGCAGCAGCGCGTCGCCTTCCTCCGCGCAATGATGAGTCCCCATGAGTTGATGCTGCTTGATGAGCCGTTCAGTGCGCTGGACGCGTTAACACGCAGTGATATGCAGAGATGGCTCATTGACCTGTGGGAACGCAATCGCCGCTCGGTGCTGTTCATTACACACAGCATTGAGGAAGCGCTGCTGCTGTCAGATACGATATATGTACTATCCAACCGCCCAGCTCAAGTGTTGGAGCGAGTTGCTGTTCCATTTGCGCGGCCGCGAACGGAAGCGCTGGCTTCTGAGGCCGAGTTCGTACGCATGAAGCGCGAACTATCCGATCTGCTGCGCAGTGTACAATCTTCGTCTCCTATACGCTGAAGTGTGAAGCTGTCTCTTAATAAGAGGCAGCTTTTTTTGGAGAGAATATAGAGATGAGATGCAGCCCTTTTTAGTCCCTAATTGTCTATCCATCTCAAATCTTATATATGTATCCTGCCCGCTGCCTGGAATGACCCGCTGTTCATTTTTTGGTGGAAAAAGTTAGAGGCAAGGATTATAATTAAATCTCGTTAGACATGGATAGCCGCATGTCTGTACATCGCTGTATAGAGATGACGGTGTGTCCTGAGGAGGAATGAATTCGAATGATTACGAAAGAAAGCAATCTGCGGATGGTCGTTGCCGGTCTGCTGCTCGGTATCTTGATGGCAGCTATGGACAATACGATTGTTGCAACGGCGATGCCAACGATTGTAGGCGAGATGGGCGGCTTCAATTTGTACGTGTGGGTGACGTCAGCCTACATGGTAGCCACAATGGCAGGGATGCCGATTTTCGGAAAGCTGTCCGACATGTATGGCCGCAAGCGGTTCTATGTGTTTGGTTTGCTCGTCTTCTTGATCGGCAGTGCGCTGTGCGGAACAGCGGACAGCATGATTCAGCTTGCAATTTACCGCGCGATTCAAGGGATTGGCGGTGGTGCCGTCATGCCGATCGCGTTTACGATTATTTTCGATGTGTTCCCGCCTGAGAAGCGGGGCAAGATGACGGGGCTATTTGGTGCGGTGTTCGGAATATCGAGTGTGGCGGGCCCTCTGCTTGGCGCATACATTACCGAATATATCGGTTGGGAGTGGGTATTCTACATCAACTTGCCGCTTGGTCTTATCTCCTTATGGTTCATTATGCAGTTCTACAAGGAGAAGACTACGACCAAGAAGCAGCGCATTGACTGGGGCGGAGCAGTTACGCTCGTCGTCGCAATCGTCAGCTTTATGTTCGCGCTTGAGCTTGGAGGCAAAGAGTACGCTTGGGATTCAACAGTTATTATCAGCCTATTTGCGATATTCCTTGTGTTCTTGATCGCCTTCTTGATCATTGAGACACGGGTACAGGAACCGATTATTTCGTTCAATCTGTTCAAGCGCCGCTTGTTTGCGGCAAGCCAGGGTGTCGGCTTCTTCTACGGGGTGTCGTTCGTGATTGCTACCGTATATATCCCGCTGTTTGTCCAATGGGTATACGGAGGCTCGGCAACAGACAGTGGTCTCGTCTTGACACCGATGATGATCGGTTCCGTTGTGACGAGTTCGATTGCAGGTATTATGGTTGCGAAGCGCAGCTACCGCAGTTTGATGATCGTATCCGGTATTTTCTTCATCGGCGGTATGTTCGCGCTTAGTACGATTTCGACAGATACACCTCGTACGTTGTTGACGTTGTATATGGTCTTAACGGGACTTGGTGTAGGCTTCTCCTTCTCTTTGCTCAGCATGTCCTCTATGCACGGCATGGAGTTTCATCAGCGGGGAGCAGCGAACTCGACCGCTTCCTTCTCGCGCTCGCTTGGGATGACGATAGGTATCACCTTGTTCGGTACGATCCAGTCGCATATGTTCCAAGGGCGTTTACAGGAGGTAATGCCTGCGGGCGGTGCAGCGATGGATTTGAAACCCGAGACACTAATGAGCGGGCAGATGGGCGATCTTCCGCCTGAAGTGGCCCGGGGTCTGACAACGGCTCTCGCGGACTCGATTGCAAGCACCTTCCAATGGGCGCTCATCCCAGTAGCGTGTGCGCTTGTATGTATTGCGCTTATGGGGAATGCTCAGATGATTCGAGGGGATCAGGGTCGTGGCGGCAATTCAAATGAGGCAAGTGAATTAAGAGTCGGAGAAATGTAAAGAAAGCAAGGCCGTAGCCTATGAAGTGAATCGCCGCAGGACGCTCGTCTAAGACGTGATGCCTGCGGCGTTTTTTGAAATGGGGGTTGAACACGATGAGTGAATATGATGTGCATGTTGTGGATGCACATATCCATATTGATGGGTATAAGCAAGCATCAGTCGCAGAACTGGAAGCGTCACTAAACCATCCTTGCTTGGATTATGTGGTTGCGGTGTCTATGAATCTTGCCTCTTGCCGCCATACCGAGCAATGGGCGACGCGTTTTCCCGGCAAGGTACTCCCTGCATATGGATTCCATCCTGAGCAAGCTCTCCCAACTGCTGATGAGCAGGAAGGTCTGCTGGCTTGGCTTGAGCTGCATAAGGAGAACATGGTTGCTATTGGTGAGGTTGGTTTGCCGTATTATATGCGGGAGGAGTCGCAGAAGCGCGGTGACTCATTTGACCGCTTGCCCTATATAGAGCTGCTTGAATTATTCGTGCAGCGGGCTGCTGCATGGGATTTGCCAATTGTGCTTCACGCCGTGTACGATGACGCTCGGATTGTCGTTGATTTACTTGAACGATATAGTGTGCGGCGCGCGCATTTCCACTGGTTCAAGGGAGATGAGAAGACGGTAGCCCGCATGGCTAACAACGGTTATTTCATCTCATTTACGCCAGACATTCATTATGAGGATGAGATCCGCACGTTGGCTAGACAGTATCCTGTGGAGCAAGTGATGACGGAAACGGATGGGCCATGGCCATTCGAAGGGTCATATACAGGCCGGCATACGATGCCCATAATGGCACGAGATGTTGCCATCGAGTGGGCGGCTCTGCGAGGTATGGATATCATGGAAGCAACGAAGCTGCTGCGTGCGAATGCGCGGCGCTGTTACGGGGTATAAAGGTAGAGAGAATACCTGTTGATGCAGGAAGCATGCCGCTTGGGCTGTATTAGTAAAGGATAGATGGTCGTAAATAGGATATTCGCTTATTATGCAGATGGAATATTTACGTACATAACAGGGATTGTCCATACGATCCACTGCTCGGACGCAGCATAGACAATCCCTTACTTATATGAGGTGGTGTGCACGATGGAGCAGTCTGCTGCATGATGCTGGACAGTCCATTACAAGACCATTGCAGCAATGAAGCCTGCGATTAGCAGCGGCACATTGTAATGGAGGAAGGTTGGCACGCAGGTATCCCAGATATGATCGTGCTGCCCATCCGCGTTCAAGCCAGCCGTAGGGCCAAGCGTACTGTCCGAGGCAGGTGATCCAGCATCACCCAGTGCACCTGCTGTTCCGATAAGGGCAACAGTGGCTAGCGGGCTGAAACCTAGTCCGATGCACAGCGGCACGAATACAGTGGCGATAATCGGAATGGTGGAGAACGAGGAACCGATGCCAAGTGTAACAAGCAGACCGATTGCAAGCATTAGCAGCGCGGCTATTGCCCGATTGTCGCCAACTGCCTCCACAGAAGCCCGCACAAGTGTCTCAATATGTCCCGTATCTCGCAGTACAGCGCCGAAGCCAGAGGCTGACATCATGACGAAGCCAATATAGGCCATCGACCGCATGCCGTCTGTTAGGATACGATCTGCTCTGCTCCACGGAATGACACGTGATAGGATGAGGATTGCCAATCCGGCGGCCGCCCCATAAATCATAGATCCCGTGCTGAGTTGCACCGTCAGCATCGCCGCGATAGCAGCGAGTCCTGACCAAGCTGCCCACTTGTTTGTCTCTCCGTCTTCACCTGGAATGGGAGAAGATCCAGACTGCGTTGCTCCTTCTATTGTTGTGTATTGACGCGGCTTGCGATAAGAGATTGCAAGCGATACAATAAGTCCGATCACCATCCCGATAGCCGGAATCAGCATAGCTCGTGGGAGCAGTGATGCATCGACTGCAAGACCATTCTTGGTTATATTGCCTGCTACGGTGTCGTGGAAGATTGCCCCGAATCCAACAGGCAGAAGCATGTATGGTGTAATAAGACCGAATGTAAGCGCGCATGCAACGGCTCTCCGATCGATGTGCAGTGAATTGAACAGCACGAGCAGCGGTGGAATGAGCACGGGAATGAAGGCAATATGCACGGGAACGGCATTTTGCGACATGCAGGCAATGAGTGCAATGGCGGCCAATACGAGATACCGTGCAGCGGCACGAGGAGTCTTTGTGCTGTCCTTTCCCTGTACTAAGCTTACTGCGCCGGACACCAGCTTGTCCGGCAATCCTGTTTCCGTCAAGCCAGCGGCGAATGCCCCAAGCAGTGCGTAGCTTAGAGCGATTCCTGCATTGTCTTTCAGTCCTTCTCCGAAGACATCGAGTACGCGAGACATGCTAAGCCCTCCAGCTAGCCCGCCTACAACAGTAGCTGTCAGCATCGCAAGTACGACATGTACGCGAAGCATACTTAATCCGAATAATATTGCCAATGATAGTAGTACTGCATTCATCGTCTGATGCCACCTTTATTTCAACTTTACGTTTGCGTTATTGTGATAACTAATTAAAACATTACCACTTTACCATGGCAACGTACAAACATTTCCTGTAAAGCCAACCTCTTTGTATCTTTTACGCACCATGTGTCCTTTACAAAAATTACTAATAATATCCGTCTACGAACTGATGTGAACCTTGCCTGATTGCTGTACACTAATAAAGTTCATGTCAAATTAGAGATAAATGAACTGCTATTTGTTATATGTGGAGGGAGAGTTGTCTATGACTCATGTACAATCTGGAAATACACAGGCGGACGAGAGAAAGTCTGTCTTTAGTTTGTTCCGCAATCGCTTTGTGCAAGCGATTATGGTTGCGGGTCTATTTATGCAAATTGGGGTATGGGTACGTAACTTTGCCGTCCTTTTGTTTGTCATGGAAATGACGAATGGAGATTCGTTCGCCGTCTCAATGGTATCCGTAGCTGAGTTTGCGCCTATATTTATTTTCTCCTTTATTGGAGGAACATTTGCAGACCGGTGGCGTCCGAAGCGGACGATGATATGGTGTGACTTCTTAAGTGCATTGTCTGTGTTCGCCGTGATGTGGACGATCGTCTTAGGAGATTGGCATGCTGTTTTCTTCACGACCTTTATTTCGGCTATTTTGTCTCAATTCTCGCAGCCTTCATCCATGAAGCTGTTCAAGCAGCACGTACCAGAGGAGATGCTGCAGGCTGGCATGTCGATATTCCAGACGATGGTGGCCTTGTTCATGGTGCTTGGTCCAGCAATCGGCACAGCCATCTTCCAACATTATGGGATTCAAGTGTCGCTTGTGATTACAGGTATTGCGTTTATTCTGTCAGCAGGAGCACTGCTGTTCCTTCCTGCTGATCATGCAGAGGACAAAGAGAAGCAGAAGCAAACGAATGTGATGCAGGAACTGGCGGCAGGCTTCCGCTATGTCATGAAGAGTCGCCTATTGAAGCCGCTTGGCGGTTGTTTTGCTTTTGCTGGATTGGCAATTGGACTGATTCAACCGATGGGTGCTTTCCTTGTAACTGAACGGCTTGGGTTGCCGAAGGAGAATCTTAGTTACTTGGTGATGGTTAACGGCGGTGCAATGCTTATTGGCGGTGCGCTAGCCATGGGCATTTCGAAGAAGCTGCTTCCGCAGCACATGCTGGCTGTCGGGATGCTGATGAGCAGCGGAGGCATGCTGATGGCAGGCCTCTCTACGCAGTTGTGGCTGACGCTGGTTGCTCAGTTCATCAGTGGATTGTTCTTGCCTTGCATTCAAATCGGGATCAACACGATGATTTTGCAAAATACTGAAGGTGATTTCATCGGTCGCGTTAATGGTATTCTTAGCCCGATGTTCACGGGTGCCATGGTACTGACGATGTCATTGTCAGGAGGTATTAAGCAGATTACTTCTATTGTATTTATATATGAGGTAGCGACCGTGCTCTTCATATTGGGTATTCTCGTGATGCTTCCAATCTTGATTGCGCGCAAGCCAACACCGAATGATTCACTTCAACAGACGACAGGTACGGAAGGCTAATGCTTTCTCCCGTAAGAGAGATGCTGATCCTATTTGTCCGTAACAGACAAACACGAATCCTGCTCGAATAGAATATAGGAACAACTGCGGCGGCCCATTGACATTGGGTACGCCGCGTGTTCATAATATAGGGATAATAGTTGCAAGACAGGTCAACAATTGATGACGAGAACGAGTACGCTATGAAGCAGTCTGAAGAGAGTCGACGGGTGGTGCGAGTCGATGGCTGACATGGCGGAATATCCTCTCCGAGATTCCCTGCTGAATGCGAACTGTGCGCCTCCTATGCTTTGGGGTTGCGGGGCACAGAAGTCTGAGTAAGCAAGGACGGCAGTTCCACCGTTACCCGGATTCGCGATGAATACGCGGCCAAGCGCTGCAGCAGAGCAGGTCGATTTCCGAAGAGGAAGCGATGTTCAGCTGTAGAACAAGGGTGGTACCACGAGCTCAAACTCGTCCCTTCTTAGGGATGAGTTTTTTCTATTTGTAGAGGTTGTACTTTCATTATCACTGTGTACAAATGACGTATATTCGATCGAAAGCGAGGAACCGACAATGGAAACGACCCAAGCAGCACCTGCAGTTACTATGGAACATATCGTTCGTGCACATCACGTGCTCAAAGAAGTCATCGTTCGGACACCGCTCCAGCGTGACCCCATATTGTCCGCGAAGTATGATTGCAACGTGTATTTAAAGCGCGAGGATTTGCAGATTGTCCGCTCATTCAAGATTCGTGGCGCCTATAACATGATTCGCCACCTGACGGCGGAGGAGCTTGAGCGCGGTATCGTCTGTGCAAGCGCAGGCAACCATGCGCAGGGAGTCGCCTATTCCTGCCAAGCACTGCAAATTCAAGGCACGATCGTAATGCCGAGCACGACGCCAAGCCAGAAGGTAACGCAGGTGAAGCGTTTCGGTGGTTCATACGTCAATGTCGTGCTGACTGGGGATACGTATGACGATGCGTACGAGGCAGCCATGAACATCTGTGAGGAGAAGGGCAGTACGTTTATCCATCCGTTCGATGATCCTTATATCGTGGCGGGCAACGGAACTGTAGGCATGGAGATTATGGAGTCGCTGGAAGGTGCGGCAGACTATGTGTTCGTAACGATTGGCGGTGGCGGCTTGGCAGCAGGGGTAAGCACCTATGTGAAGACCGTTAGTCCAATAACTCGCATCATCGGTGTGGAGCCAGAGGGAGCAGCGTCGATGACTGCGGCATTGGAACGCAAGGAAGTGCTTACGCTGGATACGATCGATAAGTTCGTCGATGGCGCTGCGGTCAAGCGGGTTGGACAACTGCCTTATGAAATATGCTCGAATCTGCTGGATGATGTGATTCAGGTGCCGGAAGGCAAGGCATGTACGACAATTCTTCAGTTGTACAACGAGAATGCGATTGTAGTTGAACCCGCGGGTTCCCTGCCGATTGCAGCTTTGGATTTGTATCGGGATCAGATTCGCGGCAAAAATATCGTATGTGTCATTAGCGGCGGTAACAACGATATCGATCGCATGCAGGAAATTAAAGAACGTTCTCTCATTTATGAAGGCCTGAAATACTACTTCACGGTGAACTTCCCGCAGCGGGCAGGAGCCCTCCGTGAGTTCTTGCAGGAAGTGCTCGGCCCGAACGATGATATTACGCGCTTCGAGTATAATAAGAAGCATAACAAGGACAATGGGTCTGCACTTGTCGGCATTGAGCTGAAGTATAAGGAAGATTATGAGCCGCTCATCGAGCGGATGAACAAAAGGGGCATCCAATACATTGAGGTGAACAAAGACAAGACGCTGTTCGATCTTCTGGTGTAGTCGGATAGTACTTGGATGATAGAAGTGTTCGAGGGTTCAAGTTTGCACTCGCAGTACGGTGGGAGTGGACAATCGGTGTTGAACTCGCTGGACGATACGGGTATATTTATTAACAAAGTGTGTTAGGGCAAAGAAAGGTTGATGACTGGTGGACAATCCGAATCCAAATCATAGCTCCAACTTTATACGCAACATCATTGTTGATGACTTGAAGGAAGGCCGCGTGAACGATATCGTTACACGCTTTCCGCCTGAGCCGAACGGCTACTTGCATATCGGACATGCGAAGTCGATATGCTTGAACTTCGAGCTGGCGCGTGAGTTCAAAGGCCGTGCGCATCTGCGCTTCGATGATACGAATCCGCTGAAGGAAGATACTGAATACGTCGAGTCCATTAAGAAAGATGTGGAGTGGCTCGGCTTTAAGTGGGACGGACTCTTTTTCGCGTCTGACTACTTCGAAGAGATGTACAATCGTGCAGTATTGCTGATTAAGAAGGGGCTTGCGTACGTAGACGATCTGTCTGCGGATCAAATCCGCGAGACACGCGGTACGCTCACAGAGCCTGGACAGAACAGCCCGTATCGGGAGCGTTCGGTAGAAGAGAATCTCGATCTGTTCGCTCGTATGCGGGGTGGAGAGTTCGGCAACGGCGAGAAGGTGCTTCGTGCCAAGATCGACATGTCGTCACCGAACATTAACTTGCGTGACCCGGTTATTTACCGTATCGCACACGCTACCCATCATAATACAGGCGATGCTTGGTGCATCTATCCGATGTATGCATTCGCACATCCGATTGAGGACGCAATTGAAGGCGTAACGCACTCGATCTGTACGGTTGAGTTCGAGGATCAACGTCCGTTGTATGACTGGGTCGTCGAGCAAAGCGAAATGGAGAAGACGCCGCATCAGTATGAATTCGGGCGCTTGAACTTGACGAATACCGTGATGAGTAAACGCAAGCTGAAGCTGCTCGTAGACGAGAATGTTGTGGATGGTTGGGACGATCCGCGCATGCCGACTGTATCCGGTCTTCGCCGCCGTGGATTTACACCAGAGTCGATCCGCACGTTCTGTCGCGAGATCGGAGTAACGAAGTCGAGCGGTGTTATTGATTTTAAATATTTGGAGCACTTCCTGCGTGAAGACTTGAAGCTGAAGGCGCCACGGACAATGGGTGTATTGAAGCCGCTTAAGGTCGTCATTACGAACTATCCAGAAGGACAAGTAGAATGGCTGGATGCGGAAGTGAATCCGGAGAATCCGGAAATGGGCGTTCGTCAAATCCCATTCTCTCGTGAGATTTACATCGAGCAAGATGACTTCATGGAGAATCCGCCGAACAAGTACTTCCGTCTGTTCCCAGGCAATGAAGTGCGCTTGAAGCACGCGTACTTCATCAAATGCAACGACTTCGTGAAGGATGAGAACGGCAACGTAGTAGAGATCCATTGTACGTACGATCCTGAGACGAAGAGCGGAAGCGGGTTTACCGGCCGCAAGGTGAAAGGAACCCTTCACTGGGTGGATGCTACACATGCAGTTCCGGCTGAGTTCCGATTGTACGAGCCGCTCATTCTTGATGAGCAAGAGGAAGAGGACGAGTCCGCATCCTTCTTGGAGCGCATTAACCCGAACTCCCTCGTGGTGGAGCAAGGCTTCATCGAGCCGAATATGAAGGATGTGGAGCCGCATGACAAGTTCCAATTCTTCCGTCACGGGTACTTCAATGTGGATCCGAAAAGCTCAGAACCAGGCAAGCCTGTGTTCAACTTGACGGTATCCTTGAAGAGCTCGTTCGCATTACCGAAGCAGTAAGAAATAACGGGAGTGACCTTGTGTCCCCTATAGCGCAGCATCTTGACGCGATAGACACCTGCTGCTGTGCTGTATGATCGATAGTGAACAGTGCATCTAGCAGGCGTGAAGATGAAGGAGGTCTTTCGATGAAAGGCAAAGTCGTATTACTAACATCAGATACAATTGGTGCTGCTGAGAATGGCCTTGGAGCAACGATTCTGGAGACATTCCTGACACTTGTGAAGCAGCAGGAACAGCTTCCAGCCGCAGTGTTCTGCATGAATCGTGGGGTGCTCGCGTTGACTTCTCAATCGCTCGCATCCTTGCAGCTTGCTGAGCTGGAGAAGCTCGGTGTGCCAGTGCTTGCTTGCAAGACATGTGCTGATCATTATGGAATTGCAGACAAGCTGGCAGCAGGGCAAATCTCTGGCATGGGTACGTTCGTCGAACTAGCAGCCAGTCATGAAGTGCTGACTATTGGATAGCCGCTAGGCTTTTGTTGCATAGCAACAGCTCATTGATGGAGCTGCCCACAAGACCGGATTCTCTGCGGAGAGTCTGGTCTTTTCCTTTTATGTAAGAGGGGTGTGGAATAATAGATTTCCCTCATTCATACGAATGATCACGAGATCATGTAAAGGATGGGGATGAGGATGTCAATCGGAGCGCGATTTATTAAGGTGGCTGCTTTTTATTTCGTTATCGGCGTACTTGCAGGACTAATTGCAGGCGCAACGAAGCAATTTCAATATGTGTCACTTCACGCGCATATCGGCTTGCTGGGATGGGTATCGCTCGCCATCAGCGGACTTGTATACGTGAAATTCCCGAAGGCGGGCGATAGTTCGCTGGGCAACGTGCATTTCTGGCTGCACAACATCGGACTTCCAATTTTCCTTGTTGGATTAGCATTAGCGGTTAATGAGGTAGCAGCTGCGACGGCCTTGTTGATCGGGGGCGGAGTGATTTCAGTACTGGCGGCTTTGGTATTTGCCCTTAATGTATGGAGTAATGTGAAGTCATAAGCTGCTTGTACGTGAGAGATGATGCGTGAGATGATGTCGGAGTCCTAAGAGGGAATGAAGTAGCATCTTCATCATGTAAACGGAATGACAGGAAAGGCAGGATCAGCGCAACCGATCCTGCCTTTCGCCATTTATGCAAACTATTGTCCGATCTCTATTCCTATAGACGAACTGCGGTAGATACTGATTCAGCGATAATCTCATCGGCAGTGACTTCGCGTCCTAGCGCACTGGACATATAAATGCCTTGGCTGATCAGCATCGTATTCAATGCCAGCTCTGCGGTAGGAAGCAGGGGGACGATCCCGTTCAGCGCTGCAACCCAATGACCTTGGGATGAATCATAAGCCCATTCATTCGGATTAAGAAGGTGTCTGCGACGATTCATCGCTTGGACGTCCACTGTTGCATTGAGGTCCATATCTGACACAGTATGATGGAAGCTGAACGGATGCTGTCCTTGGCTAGTTTGGTATGGCATGCGAAGTCCACCCTTGGAGCCCACTATGCTGCTTCCTTCGAAGCCATCCAAGTAGATTGCCCACGCCTCGATGATATCAAGCGTTAAGCCTCCCTCGAATTTTACGAGGCCGAGACCAAGCTCTTCAACGTCGAATTTGCTAGTTTCCCGGCGTTCCTGGAGCATCTCCATCTCTTGATAGGTCTGTCCGCTAATCCGTGTAACCCGAGGCATGCCAAGCAAGTAAAGCAGCTGAGAGATATGGTATACGCCCATATCGTATAGGGCGCCGCCAGAAGCGATGGATTTCTGTGTGAAGGACGGAGTGCCATAGCCGTCAACATAAGGGCGTCCGCGACGGCGGAAGCCCGTTGAACGAGCGTGGTACAGCTTGCCTAGCTGCCCATCCTCAATTAGCGTCTTTGCGGCCTTCGTCTCCGCGTTATATAAGGTAGCCAACTGGATATGCAGCATGCGTCCGGTTGCCTTAGCAGCTTCAAGCATGGCTGCACCGTCATAATAAGAACCGGCAATCGGCTTCTCGCAATATACATGCTTGCCTGCTTCCAATGCTGCTATAGTGATTGGCGCATGGAAGTTGTTGTGCAGGCATACATCAACAGCCTCGATATCATCACGCTTCAGCAGCTCGCGGAAGTCCGTATATACATGTGGGACTTGATACTGCTCAGCTACTTTCCGCGCTTCTGCTTCATTCACGTCGCACACAGCAACGATTTCTGCACCGCCGACGCGGGCGTATTCATCCAGGTGATGCTTGCCGATTTGTCCGACGCCAATGATGGCAATACGTCTTGATTCCATCGTTCTCCCCCTTGGTACTCTGTTCTAAGCAGCTAGGCTGCATCTGCATGCGGGAGCGCTGTTGCGGGGGTGCAGCGTAACAGGAATTACACGGAGCTCTCCCTGTTAGGCGGGCAATGAAGCCAGATGACCCTTCAACTTCCCGATAGCCTCTTCCATAGCAGTCAGCTGTTCATGTGGCGCATTGTATTCAATTGCCCAATACCCGTCATAACCAGCGTTCTTCAATGCTGCCAATCGTTCCTTGGCATGCGGTGATTCAATCAAGCGATAATCAACATGGGTATGTCGTACCCATGGTGCTGTCTGCAGGTCGCCTTCCGCGGCATAAGCGTCTAGTGTGTCAGATGACGTCATGCGAAGCGAGGAGGAATCTCCCGTAGGCTTCCATCGCCCAAGATGAAGCAGAATTCCGTAGTTCGGGTGATTTACTGCTTCAGATATGCGGACTAGCGTGTCAGGTTGCAGCGCACAGCCGGTATGATTCTCAGGCCCAACCCAGTACCCTCCCTCAGCAGCACGCTGTGCGTACTCACGGTATCGCATCGCGATGTATTCAAATGCTTCATCGCTGAGCATATCATCACCATGGAGAACAGCATCAAGACGTACGGACTGTGCCCCCATGATTTCGGCTGCACGCAGATGGGCAAGTGCATTCTGATGCAGTGCCTCGCGTATTTCCGGATCGGGATCCCAGATGTGAGCTCGATCAACCGCAATATTCACGAGAGCCATCTCACGCTTCACAAGAGCGTCTCGAATTCGCTGCAGCATATCATCATCCGCTACCTGCCATAGCGGGCGTGTAGTATCTGCAAAAAAGGCATTCCAGAAATCAATGGCCTGCAATTGGTACCGTTTATGGACGGTTTCAATATAAGCGAAAATATCCATCTTACCCTCAACTCGCAAATTATTGAATGAAAATCCGCCAATAGATAGTTTCATGCTGTTCCTCCTTATGCGAAAGGTAATAAGCTTGCTTTCGTATCCTGGGAATATTGAACTTGAAACTCGGTATTTCATCTGTGAGAAGGTATGGGAAGTGAGTTTGATTCGAGAGTAGCAGATTATGTAAGCGCGGACAATGTGCTAAATTTGCCATAATGACACCGTTTTCATATTAAATGAATACTTGAACGCTCTGTACCTTCAGAATACGGACGATTGCACATATTGAGATTGGCAGCGAGAAAATAAAAAGCCCGCAAAAGCTGCGGGCTGAATAATGTCTCGTAGGATGACTATAGAACGCGCTTGGCACCGACATACGTGCGTTTGGACCATGAAGATGACATGCTGGTCACGACAACTTGGTATGCACTGCCTGAGGAAGCATTCAAGTATTGGTTATTGCCGATATAGACACCAACGTGAGAGATTGTGCTGCCATTGTTCGCGAAGAATACGAGATCGCCAGGTATTGGATTGCTTACGCGATATCCGACATTAAACATCTCTCGGGATGTTCTTGGAAGCGATACGCCGTTCTTACGGAATATATATTGAATATATCCAGAACAGTCGAAGCCGCTAGGCGTTGATCCACCCCATACATACGGTACGCCGAGGTAACTGCGTCCGGTGTTGATGATGCGGGAAGCTGCGCTTTGTACAGAAGCGGTCGTGACAGCCTTCTTTTGCGGAACGCGATCGACGCGAGGAATACTCTTCAAATAATCGGGTGTCCACTCAAAATCCAAATCAAAAGCGTTCATCAAAAAACGAAACGGAATATATGTATTATCTCTGTATGTCCAAGGCTTGCCACCCACGTCGATCGTCTCGCCATTCACATCGGCAGAAGCGCTATCTGTTCGGAAACGGACAGTCGTCGTACCATTCGAGAATTCAATGTTGTTCACGCTGGAGTTGACAGCGGACCAAGACAGGGAGTAACCCATTTGCTCCGCAAAGGCGCGGACGGGGACATACATATTTTGATTTTCATCAATAATGGGAACAATATCGGTAAATTGTAAGGCATTACCGTTGACGTGGATTGTGGCTTGCTTAGGCGCGTCGGCAGCAAAAGCCTTCGTACCTATTGTGCTATCTGCAAACAGCAAGCATCCGATGACTGCGCTTGCTGCAAGAGCAGTCCGTATGGCGGTTTTCACTACATCTCCTCCTCAGCTGTTAAAATTGTAAATTGATTACTAAAAAATCGACAAAACCAGACTAACATAATTTTAAAAAAGCTGGCAATAGTCTGGAAGTATTAAAAATGACAAAACTGTAACTAAACTGTAACCAAAGTGTTAACCCTTATACTGCAAGGGATTTGAGGAATTTGAACTGAATACGAATTGTGAAAAAATAATAATGGAAATGTAAGTAGATGTTATTTCTGTTGCAATTTATTCGAAATTCGACTGGAAACAGGCGCAGCAAACTCAAGCCTGGCGCGGGGAGCGCTGTAATAGTGAAATAGAGCAGAGGAGAGGTGACAGTCTTGCAAGTCCATGTAAAGGAAATGAAACCACATGAATGGATAGGTAGTTGCGGCAAAGATCAAATCATGATCAGGCAACAGGCAGATTCGTCCGGATCTGCTTCTTCAAATAGGTCCTTCGACCTATGGATGATGAGCTTAGCATTCGCGGTTGCGGAGTCGATTCGCAGTTATGCAACGGAGAAAGCATGGGATTTACAGTCCCTTCAAGTCGATGCGGTGGATGAAGTGAGTGATCAGGGCAAGCTCCTGTACGTTACATTTCTCATAACAGCAGCTGGACTTCAGAAGGAAGAACGCGACGAAGTATTCAGTGCAGTGCGGACTACTTGTACACTGCTAAGACTGGTGAACAAAGATATTGAAATGTATTTTGCTGATCGGCTTGCGAACGAATGAATGAAGCCGCAATAAAACCCAGCAGTCTCTAAAGGATGCTGGGTTTCTTCATACACCCTCAATCGGAATATATTAACAATTCTAAAAGATATCGTTTGTGTCGTATATATGTAATCATAGAGGTAGGACGAAGATCCATCTCATGCAACAATAGATTCACACTTTGAGTTATGTTCAATATATTGATTATGATATTATAAAGCTTGAAGACACGCAGCTGAATAGGGTGATCATCCTTAGCTGTGAATGTGAAGTACAGGAAAAAGAAAGCGGTACCGAACCGCTACCGTGCTCGTGTGCCGACAAGGGATGGGGGTATAGGCCTTGTTGAAACCGTTTCACCAGATGTATCAGAAGCACTTTAAGAAGAAATTATTCAATAAATTAATTGCGATATATTCACTCATTGCAGTTGCTTCCTTAGTGACGGTATCTGTGTTTGCCTATGAGTTCTTTGCGCGTAAGGATGTCAGCAACGCACTCATGGAGCAGCAGCGCACGGTAGATACCATTAACCGATACATTGATCAGAAGAATGATTTAGCCCAGGCGATCGTCCAGCAGGTGTATCAGGATAATCTGCTCATCCAGGATACCGTCTACTTGCTGAATGAGGGATATGAACAATATATCCGCTATCGCTTGGATGCCTACAGCTCGAGCAACATGTTCTATGTGCGCAAGATGCAGGAATTCTTCATGCTCCAGTTCTGGAAGGATCCCGATTTGCAAAATATTAATCTCATCAGCCCTACGAAGCAGTTCGCTTATATGTATACAAGTGATGGAGTGAAGGGCGGGCTCTATGACTGGAGCCAAGATCCGCAGATGAATACGCAGTGGAAGATGAATCGCTATGGTGAACGCGTCTCTTCTTATACGAATCAGAGTAAAAAGGAAGAAACTTCAGCCGATATACAAGATATACCGTTACTGCGCCACTCGGATCGCTTGGTTGATATGCTTGACCCAGATGGATCCAAGCGATTAGAGAAGCAGGCTCAGGCTCCTATTCCTACGAAGACCAATGTGATTAAGTCAGAGTCGGAGAAGCTGCCGCTTATCAGCTTCACGAATCGAGTGAGCAGTCCAGAATCCTTGCTGACGGCAGGACACATTACGATTGATTTCAATGCGAACGGAATTGGGCGCCAGATCGGATATTCCCTTCGAGGTGAGCAATGGATTGTACTGGATCAGAAGGGTGAGATCATTTATCCGGCTTCCCAATCACAGGGGACGTCGACATGGGCCGATGTTGAGGAACTGTCCAAGCTCGAGCGCAATAAGCCGCAGTCGATTCAGGTAGATGGAAAGTCCTCCTATGTAACGGTCTCTCAGACGAATAAGCTGGGACTGTATGTCGTAGGCGCATTGCCGGAGGCAGCCATTACCGATCATTTGTCTGGACTGAAGAATACGATTGGCATTGTGACGATACTCTGTATATTTGCCGTTCTGATGGTGACCTATTTGTCGGTACTCCATTTATCCCGCCGTACGCAGACGATTGTGATGGCGATGAAGAAAGTGCAGGAAGGAAATTTGAACGCAAGGTTGCCCGTTACGCGTGAAGATGAGCTCGGTCTCATCGCGGGTAGTTTCAATCAGATGTGTGAGGATTTGAAGCAGTACATTAATAAGGTGTATAAGTCCGAATTGAAGCAGAAACACGCGGAGCTGATAGCGCTGCAGGCGCAAATTAAGCCGCACTTCCTATATAACACGTTAGAGGTTATCCGGATGCGGGCAGTATCCAAGGGCGCTCATGATGTCGGGGAAATGATCTACAGCTTGGCAGCGATGTTCCGTCATATGGTCAAGGACAAGACGATCATTACCGTGAACGAAGAGATTGAGAACTGCCGCCGATACTTGGAGCTGACCCGAATACGATATCGAGACAAGCTGCAATTCACCATTCATATGGATGAGCGGCTTGGCGGCTATAATACGATGAAGCTGTCGGTTCAGCCACTCATCGAGAATTATCTCGTACATGGCATTGTCTTGGATCGGAAGGATAATCATATCCGCATTGAGGTTACGCAGCACCAGGGAGATCTGGATCATTCGGGTGAGCGATAATGGCAAGGGGATTGAACCAGAACGGCTGCAGGAGATTCAGAATGATCTGGAGCAGCCGCAAATCCAGGATCACGGTTCGCTTGGTCTGAAGAATGTGCAGGAGCGCCTCCGCATTCTGTATGGGAATGAATATGGATTGACGATAGACAGTACCTTGCATGTAGGTACGACGGCAACCGTTCGGGTGCCGCTGCAATAATAGCGTGGTGAACACTTCTAGTACCACTTCGTAATGGAAAGCAGACAAACTTTCGTGTGACTAGGGTTGGGGGGATATAGATGTACGATGTATTCTTAGTCGATGATGAGCCGTTTATTATTGAAGGGTTGCAATCTATATTAGAGTGGAATGATTACGGACTCCGTATTGTTGGGCAAGCGGAGAATGGAGAGGCCGCCTGGGACATTCTGAAAGATCACCCTGTCGATTTGGTGGTGACAGATATTATGATGCCGAAGATGACTGGCTTGCAGTTGATTGAGAAGGTGAAGCAGGCGCATCCGCATACACGTTTTATTATTTTGAGCGGGTACAATGAATTCGTCTACGTGAAGGAAGGCATTAAGCACGGGGTTGAGAACTACTTGTTGAAGCCAATCAACATTGATGAATTCCGCTCTACGCTGGAGAATACAGTTCAGAAGCTGGATCAATCCCGCATGCATCATATGGTGGAGCTGCACAATCGGGACATCCTGCGCGACAACGTGCTGTTCCGCTGGCTGCGTGACCGCATTCATATGGAGGAGCTGCAGCAGCGTGCGGATCTGTTGGATATTCATTTCGTGCATCCTTATTATATGGTCGTTCTTGTTCGTCCTGAGGTTCGGAAGGACAATGAGATGGACTATATGAAGCAAGATGAGGTTGCTTCTCAGGCGAAGCATCTGATGGATGAGAAGTTCGGTGGATTTTGTGTGCGCGAGTGGGACGGAGAAACGGCGATTGTTCTTGGCTTATATAATCGCGAGGACAAGCAGGAAGCGATAGAGAAGCTGGTGCAATGGAAGGCAGAGACGGAGCGGAATCTGCAATCGGTGCTGGAAGTCACTGTCGGCAGCGTGCAGGAAGGGTATGCCAAAGCCTCTGTCAGCTTCGATCATGCGAAGCAGGTGCAGCCATACCATCTCGTTCGAGTAGATGACAGTATTATAGATTGTGATGAAATTGAGAGTTATCGATCCTCGCGTCCTTCTTCGGTACAGCCAGAGACGGAACCTTACGTGAAGCTGCTCTATGCACGAAATAAGGAAGGGCTGCGCGAACAGCTTGAAACAGATTTCGAGCGTTTGTCGGATACGGACGGTGTCACGCCGCGCGACATGCGGAACTTCGCTGTAGAGCTGCTCATCGCATGGAAACAGTCTGTGAAGGGGTCAGCGGTGCTGCAATTGAATGATGAACGCGATTGGTTCGATGACGTGTATCATATTCAGACGCTTGATGCCTTGAAGGATCATGTTCTGCAAGTGGCGGCACATGTGATTGAATTGATGAGTGAACCGGAGGATATGAGTCCTGTCGTCAGACAGGTGCTGCATGATATCCAAGAACGCTATGCGGAAGAACTGTCACTTAAGACACTCAGCCAAGTGTATAATATTAACCCTGTATATCTGGGGCAGTTATTCCAGAAGGAAGTCCAGTCGACGTTCTCTGATTTTTTGAATAAGACACGGATTAACAAGGCGAAGGAAATGCTGACAGGAACAAATTATCGGATGACGGATATTGCAGCCAAGGTTGGATATTGGGATAAAAGCTACTTCTACAAGCAGTTCAAAAAGTATGTTGGCATTTCTCCAAAAGAGTATCGAGAGATCCATAGTGCAGCGAATGAATTGGCATAATAACCAGCATTGGAAAGGGTATCCACAGCAAAGTGACGCTGTGTAAGCCCTTTCTTTATTTTGTACACCAAATCTAAAGTTTATTGACTATTGGAAGCGCATCAGTTGAGTTACCCTATAAGTACAACATAGCAACGGGGGATGATGGGATGCAATTCATCAAAAATGCCTTTCGGAGCTTAAACCGCAATCGAATCTTTCTGCTAATGGTTCTTCCGGGAGCCTTGTGGTTTTTGTTCTTCTCCTACCTGCCGATGTTCGGAACTGTGATCGCTTTCAAGGACTATCGTTTCAGCCGAGACGGCTTCCTTGCCAGCTTGCAGCAAAGCGAATGGGTAGGTTTTAAAAATTTTGAATACCTTTTCAAAACGAATGATGCTTATGTCATCACAAGAAACACGATACTATACAACGTAGTTTTCATCGTTATCGGTCTTGTATGTGCCGTAGCAATGGCAATCATCTTGAGCGAAATTGTGAATAAACGGTTGGCAAAATTGTATCAAACCGGGATGTTCCTGCCTCACTTCTTGTCTTGGGTTATCGTCGGTTACTTTACATTCAGCTTCTTGAGTGTAGATAAAGGGGTAATGAACCAATTCCTGGCTTGGATGGGCAAAGACCCTGTATCATGGTACTCCGATACGACGTATTGGCCTTACATTCTCGTCTTCCTGAATATTTGGAAGGGCGTCGGTTACTCCAGTGTCGTATACTTGGCAGCCATTGTTGGTATCGACAAGACGTATTATGAAGCAGCGATGATTGACGGCGCGAACAAGTGGCAGCAAATTCGCCACATTACGCTTCCAGCGATTACACCGCTCATTACGATTTTAACGCTTCTCGCCGTGGGACGTATCTTCTATGCAGACTTCGGTTTGTTCTATCAAATTCCGCGTGACTCCGGTCCATTGTATGCGGTAACGAACGTAATCGATACCTACGTATATCGCGGTTTGAAGGCGACAGGGGAAATTTCAATGAGTACGGCAGCTGGCTTGTATCAATCATTAGTCGGATTCATTCTTGTCATGACCTCGAACTGGATCGTTCGAAAATTCAACAAAGACAATGCGTTGTTCTAGGCTAGGGGGGAATGACTTTGCGTAAGACTAAACATCGCGACGTTCATGAGTTGTCCAGAGGTACTAACATTTTATTCAATATTATCGCCGGTGGATTCGCTCTCTTGTGTGTATACCCATTCCTTTTCGTTATCGTCATCTCGTTAACGGATGAAGAATCATTGGCCCGTAAGGGATACACACTGTTTCCTGAAAAATGGAGCTTCTCGGCTTATGAGTACATTTTCAAAGCTGGGGATCAGTTGCTCAATTCTTACGGTATTACGATATTTATTACGTTAATTGGTACGTTGATTAGCTTGGTGGTTATCAGCTTGTATGCTTATGCGATATCTCGCAAAAACTTTGAGTACCGGGGATTCTTCTCCTTCATCGCATTCTTTACGATGCTATTCAACGGTGGTCTCGTACCAACGTACATGGTTATTACACAAGTGTTGGGGTTGAAGGATTCGATCTGGGCGCTTATCTTGCCGCTCATCATGAACGCGTTCTACGTACTCATCATGCGTACTTTCTATAATACGACGGTACCAGACGCGATTATCGAATCTGCAAAAATTGATGGTGCTGGTGAATTGCGGGCATTCATTACGATTGTACTTCCAATCTCATTACCGGGGATTGCCACAATCG
>NZ_JMDX01000071.1:0-25166 GCF_000935845.1 Paenibacillus sp. E194 | reverse complement strand
GATACGGCGCTGGCTTTCCTCTGACTGATATTTGAGCGTTCTCATATTATGCAGCCTGTCCGCCAGCTTAATGACGATGACTCGAATATCATTTGCCATAGCTACGAACATTTTGCGATAGTTTTCATTTTGCTGCTCTTCTTTAGAGCGGAATTGGATGCGTTCCAGCTTCGTCAGTCCGTCAACGAGCATCGCGCATGTCTCCCCGAACTTAGCTCGCACTTCCTCCAGGGATACGGATGTATCTTCTACGACGTCGTGCAGCAAGGCCGCAACGACAGAGGTAGGATCCATCTGCATGCCGACGACGATGTCTGCAACGGCCAACGGATGCAATATATAAGGTTCACCGGATTTCCGGACTTGTCCGGTATGCGCTTTGTCCGCAAATTCGTATGCATCGCGGATGCGATCGAGATCCGGTTCTTTCATATAGGTCACAGCTTTCTCAATTAATTGCTCGATACCCATTGGAGTCGACTCGGTTCCTTTCTTCATCCGGGGGCACCTCCCCTAGATTACAGAGTATCCTATAATTATGCCTTTATTCGGTGTCACTCGTCAATGGTTTCCGATCCTTATCATCCGTGAGTGGTGTTTATATATGTCGAAATTTGCAGAATAATCTCGTTTCTTATGGGCATTTGACGTTTTTTTATGCAAATCGAGTAAAATGTTGTTGAAATGAAGGGGGCTTAACCTGTAAATTATATAGTTGGGCCTTAGCGGTGGTTCAAGAAGCTCAAACTTTTTGAACATTGATTGTCTACACGCCCGAATACAACTACATATTTGAAAAAGGAGTGCATTCGCTTGCAACGCGAAATTCAAGTGCATGAAAAACCTGGCTTCGCTCCAGGGCTGCTGCTCAGCATTCAACATTTGTTCGCCATGTTCGGTTCTACCGTGCTTGTACCTAACCTATTTGGAGTCGATCCAGGGATTGTACTGCTGATGAACGGACTAGGCACACTATTCTATCTCATTCTGTGCCGCGGTATGATTCCTGCATATTTAGGATCGAGCTTCGCCTTCATTTCTCCGGTTATGGTCGTGCTATCAGGTCATGCGGAGAATTATGCACAAGCACTTGGCGGTTTTATCGTATCGGGTATTATATTTATCGTGGTGGCTCTCATTGTCCAAATGGCAGGCACTCGCTGGCTTGACGTATTATTCCCTCCTGCGGCGATGGGCGCCATTGTTGCGGTTATCGGTTTGGAGCTTGTACCGGTTGCTGCCAACATGTCTGGCTTCATTCCTGCTGGCCCAGATGCCCCGTTGGATGGAAAAGCGGTTACGCTCGCATTGATCACATTGGGTGTGACTGTAATCGGTAATGTTATGTTCCGAGGATTCTTTAAGATTATCCCGATATTGATCGGTATTATTACTGGTTATGTATCGGCTTACTTTATGGGCTATGTGAATATGGATAAGGTCGTTGAGGCATCGTTCATCTCATTGCCTACGATTACGACTCCAGAGTGGAACTTAACTGCTATTCTCACCATCGTTCCCGCAGCGCTCGTCGTTGTCGTGGAGCATATCGGTCACTTGATGGTAACGAGCAACATCGTAGGCAAAGACTTATCCAAAGAACCTGGCTTGCATCGTTCCTTGCTTGGTAATGGTATTTCTACTGTCATTTCCGGTTTCATGGGTTCCACACCGAATACAACATACGGTGAAAATATCGGCGTTATGGCGCTGACACGCGTATACTCCGTATGGGTTGTCGGCGGCGCTGCTGTATTCGCAGTTATCCTGTCGTTCTTCGGCAACGTGTCCGCATTGATTGCGAACATTCCAGTTCCCGTTATGGGCGGCGTATCCCTGCTCTTGTTCGGGGTCATTGCTGCATCGGGTCTCCGCGTACTTGTGGACTCTAAGGTTGACTTCAGCAAGCCGAAGAATCTGCTGTTGACAACACTTGTCATCGTCATTGGTATCAGCGGTGCCAAGCTCCAGTTCGGTGCTGTTGAATTGAAAGGGATGGCGCTCGCAACTGTGCTTGCGATCGTACTGAACCTGTTCTTCATTATTTTGGACAAGCTTCATTTGTCTAACGAATAATATTGAATCATACAAAAAAAACCCTTGCACACATCTTCATCCATCACGGAAGAAGAGGCGGCAAGGGTTTTTTATTATCGCTGCTTCACAAGAGAGCAAATTAATATTGAACGAGAGAAATAATGTCGATGCCTTCGCCCAATTTCTCACGGCCGTTCAATTCGCTAAGCTCAATCAGGAATACCGCACCAACGACTTCGCCGCCCAACTGACGAACGAGATCAATCGTTGACTTGATTGTACCGCCCGTTGCAAGCAGGTCATCTGCGATAAGCACTTTTTGGCCAGGCTGAATGGCATCCTTGTGCATAGCAAGCTTATCCTTGCCATACTCCAAGTCATAACCGACCTCAATCGTCTCTCCTGGAAGCTTGCCGCTCTTGCGGACAGGAATGAAACCAGCACCGATGGACAGTGCGAGTGGAGCGCCCACAACGAAGCCACGCGCTTCTGGCCCTGCTACCAGATCAATTTCCTTGTCCTTGATCAGCTCATGCATCGCTTCAATGGTCGCCTTGTAAGCTTGTCCGTCCTTAAGCAATGTTGTTATGTCCTTGAAGCTGATGCCTGGTTGTGGGAAATCAGGAATCACCCGAATATGCTGTTTTAAATCCATTAAAAATCCTCCCTTGGAATTATCCAAAAAATAATGTAGCTTACTTGCAACGCGCTTCATCCCAATATGACCATATCCAGGCCGCTAATTCCTCAGTCACTGGTTCGTACCAGCGAGATTCCCAGGCCGCTGCGGTCATCCAATCCTGATAGCGCTGTGATTGTTCAAGTGATGTTTTGTTCGGCTGCTGTACAATGCTGTATACGCTGTTATTCGAAGAAGATGTACAAGTAATAAAGTCCAATTCCTTAAATACTTCCATCAGCATCAGCAGTTCTCGTTCATTCATACGCAATCGCTTCGCAAGCGAAGACATCGTTGACACTTCCATATCCCAAGTGCCGACTCGCTTCAGCTCGCTATATGCATAGGCCATTCGATCACGACTAGGCGTGAACAGCCGCCCGCCTTCCGGCTGGCGCGGGAGTATGGCATGTATTCTTCCTACATTCGGAAGTTGATCTGCCAACCGCTTCAGCTCCCACTCCGATGGAGGGATACTGCACAGCACGAGCTCATGGATATGCTTCGACACGTTCCCAAGCATGGATTCATCTGCTGCCCATGCCCAAGAGCTCGGTATGACGGTAGGCCCTTCAAGTTCATCGCTATACAACCAGACGAACGGTTCAGCGGCATACACTCCTGCCTGCTCTCGTGTCATAAGTAGAGCGCTTGTCTGTGGTTCATCCTGCTCGAGTGTTCTTGCCAGCTCGATAGCTGATTCGAGTGGACGAGCAGTTGCGCGACGATCGAATAGCTGTCGTTCTGTAATCTGGATATCCTGCATCATCAACTGCGGCTTGCGCTGTCCATTCCATTCATTGATCGACAGCTCTCCAAGCACATCAACCTGCACATCATTGGCAATTCGGTAGGACAATGCCCCTTTATGAAATGCCACCGCATCCAATGTAGCACGCTCTTTGCCTAACATCAACTTTAAATGTTGTCCTTCTTTACCCATCGTGCGCTTATCGCGTACTACCGCGTTGCGAATAACCACACGCGGACTAGGATTGCCCATTCCGAACGGCGCTAGACGGCCTAATTGCTCAATCACTTCCAGCGGAACATCATCAAGCTCACATTCCGCATCGACTTCCGTGCATGGAATGTAATCATCCTCGGTCAATCTCTCCGCAGCCGTCTTATTCAAGCGTTCCTCCAGCTCGGATAATCGATCGCGATGAATCGTCATCCCGGCGGCAGCCTGGTGACCGCCATAGTGTTCGAACACCTCTGCGCATTCCGTCATCGATTCATACAAATCAAACCCTGCAATCGAACGGGCCGAGCCCTTGCAAAATCCTGATTCTTCATCAATGCCGAGCACGAAGGTAGGCCGATAATAGCGTTCTACAATCTTCGAAGCGACAATGCCGATAACACCGACATTCCAGCCCTCTGCTGCGAGAACGATGACATTCGGAACCTCGCCTGTATCAGCCATCTTCTCCGTCAACTGTGTCTCTGCTTCCTTCACGATGCCTTCAACGATCTTCTGCCGCTCCTTATTCAATCGATCCAACTCAGATGCATAAGCGATAGCTGTCTCATCTTCATCAGCCGTTAACAATTGAACTGCGATATCGGCATGATCGAGCCGACCGCTTGCATTAATGCGCGGAGCCATCGAGAAAGCAATATTTGTCGATGTTACTTCTGTCGGATCTATCGCGCCAATCGTCATCAAAGCGCGAATGCCCGCATATTGGGAACGGGCCATGCGCTTTAATGCTTCCTGAACAATGACTCGATTCTCACCGAGCAGGGGCATCAAGTCAGCCACTGTTCCAATCGCAGCAAGCTCCAGATAATTTTCTGGCACATTGCCGAGTAATGCATGAGCCAGCTTAAAAGCTACCCCCACCCCAGCCAATCCCTTGAATGGGTAGGGACAATAAGGAAGCTTCGGATTGACGAGGGCATATGCTTCTGGAAGCTGCTCAGGCGGCTCATGGTGATCCGTAACAACGATATCAATACCAAGCTCCTTCGCATAGGCAACCTGCTCTACGGCACTAATGCCAGTGTCCACGGTTACGATAAGCGTACATCCTTGTGCCTTCGCATCATCAATCGCGCCATTGTTGAGTCCATATCCTTCATTCGCACGATGCGGGATATAGTAATCGAAGTTCGCCTCTAGCTCTCGCATCAGGTAAATCATAAGCGAAGTACTCGATACGCCATCCGCATCATAGTCACCGTAAATCCGAATTTTCTCTCCGCTATTTAACGCCTGTCTTATCCGTTCTACCGCTTCTACCATCCCTGCCATGAGGAACGGGTCATGCAGTTGGTTGACATCAGCATATAAAAACTGCTGGATCTGCTCCGCAGTGTCAATCCCACGTACGACCATCATACGAGCCAACAATGGCGATAGTTTGGCTTCTTGTGCCAATTGACTCACTTGCTCGTCTGACGTTGCCGCGCAGATCCACCGTGAACGTGGATGAAGCATTCTTTATCTCCTTTGTTATCCTTATTGCAGCAATGTAGAGGTATCCTCACCACGTGCTTCCTGAGATCGATAAGGGAATCCCGGATCGAATGGATTCACATGCACGAATACATCCGCTACATGGATAAAACGCTGCAATAAATGTTTTTTGACTCGCTTGGCAACCGTATGTCCTTCCGCTACCGTCAAGCGAGGATTGACGCTAATTTTGACATCTACAATCACATAATGTCCGTGCTCGCGCGCTCGCAGCTCATCAACAGTAATCACACCGTCAACGGATTGCACTGCTCGAATAAGTGGATTCGCATCCTCATCATGCAGCACGTGATCCATTGTAGAGTGGATGGAGTCCAGTACGAGCCGGTACCCCATTCGTAGGACGAGCAGAGCTACAACAGCACCCGCGATCGGATCTAAATAGAGAAGCCAGCTAATGCCTAGTTTGCCGCCAATCATCGCTCCTCCAACACCTGCTAGTGCCGCAATAGACGAGTATACATCAGATCGATGCTCCCACGCATTCGCAATTAATGCCTGCGACGATAAGCGCTTGCCCAATCGGAATTTGTACTGGAACATACTCTCCTTCGCTACGATGGACAAAATAATAGCTGCCAGCGCATACCACTCTGGCACGACGACTTTGCCATTCCATATTGACTTAGCCGCAGAGATTGCCAGTTCAATTCCCACGACCAGCAGCAGAACAGATACGACAATTGCAGCAATCGATTCTGCCTTGCCGTGACCATATGGATGATCTTTGTCTGGAGGACGCTTAGCCGCCTTCAAACCGACTAGAACAGCGAATGAACCCGCTACATCCGAAGCAGAATGAAAGGCATCTGCGATAAGCGCCTGGCTCCCGGACAAAAATCCGGCTATTCCCTTGACTCCAGCTAATAAGATATTCCCGATAATTCCTACCCAGGCTCCCGTCTCCGCCTTGGCAAATCGGTCAGTAGACATGCAGCATCCCTCGTTTAATCATCATTGTGATCATGGCGGCTTACACAACGCCAAAACCGCGTCACAAACGGACGCGGCTTTATCGTATGTTTCTTAACTCCAGATTATGAGAGAAAAGAAAAACAAATGGTTTCTTTACAAAATAAATTACTTGGCTTCCTGCGGTTTAGCAGAAGCTTTTGGTTTCTTGCTCTCTTTGTTCTTCAATACGACCCACAACGGACTTGCAATGAAGATGGACGAGTAAGCACCGAAGCCGAGACCGAATAGAATCGCAAGTGAGAACATCCGGATTGACTCACTACCGAAGATGAACAAGCAGAGCGCCGTTACCAATACAGTCAATACTGTATTGATGGAACGAGTGAGCGTTTGGTAGATACTGTCGTTAACCAAGTGAGCCAAGTCATCCATGCTCTTGATCTTCGAAAAACGTAAATTCTCACGAATCCGGTCAAAAATAACGATCGTATCGTTAATGGAATAACCGATGATCGTCAGCACCGCAATAATGAACGGCAGCGTGACCTCCAACCGGAAGATGGAGAACAAGCTGATAACCATAAATGCATCATGCAGCAGAGCGACAACCGCTGATACGGCAAAGCGCCACTCAAAGCGGATGCTGACATAGATAATAATCCCGATACTCGCAATCAATACAGCTAACAGTGCATTACGCTGCAATTCACGAGCAATCTCTACATCAACCGTATTGATTTCCATGGAAGAACCTTCATCGATCTTCTTCATGTCCGCCTTGAACTGCTTTTCGTGCTGCTCATCAAGGACTTCAGTGAAGCGTACGGTAATACGTTCCGCCCCCATCGTAATCGAAGGTTCCTTTTTGAGATTATATGTTTTCAGCAGATCTTCCACTTGTGATTTCTCAATTTTCTTAGTCAGGTTGATATCCACATTTGTACCAGAGCTGAAATCAACTCCATAGTTCAATCCGAATATCGATAGAGACAACGCACCGAGAATGGTAATCACGATCGAGAAGATAAAGAAATATTTACTCTGATGAACAAAGTTGAATGTTCCCTTAAAGCGCACGGATTTCACTCTCCTTTACGCCAAAATATCCTGGCTTGCTCAATAACTTCGATTTCGCAAGCAGATGTAGGAACACACGAGACAAGAATACGTTTGTGAAGATACTGCAAATGACTGTCATCATCAAGATGAGTGCGAAGCCTTTAACGGAGCTTTCACCCATGATATACATAACAACACCCGCAATAATCGTCGTTACGTTCGCATCCATAATTGTTCTGAACGAGTTCTTCGAACCTGCCTTAAGTGCGGAGTTAATCGATTTACCGCTGCGCAGCTCTTCCTTAATCCGTTCATAGGTAATGATATTCGCATCGACTGCCATACCGAGACCGAGAATGAACGCCGCAATACCCGGCAATGTCAGTGTAATCTCAGCCAACCAGAACAACACGAGCAGAAGCCATGTGAATAAGACAAGCGAGAAGCTCGCAATTACCCCTGGCAAACGATAAACAAGCAGCATGAACACCAGAATCAGTGCCGAACCGATCAAGCCGGCTTTCACCGTTTGTTCCAATGACAGCTTACCAAGTGTAGCAGCTACACTTTGGGAGTATTTTTCTGTCAGTTTCAGCGGCAATGCGCCGAGGTTAATTTTGTCGCGAAGGTCATTCGCTTCCTCAACCGTGCGCTGACCGGTAATCGTCGCCTCTCCACCCGGAATCTCGTAGTTAACAGCCGGATCAGAGATCATATTCTCGTCCATGAAGATTGCCAAATGGTTGCGCTGCTCACCGGCAAGTGAAGCAAGACGTTTCGTCAATTCAGAGAATTTGCTTGCATCCTTCAACTTAATAGCTACAATCGGTTGCTGCAAATCGTTAAATACGACGCTCGCGCCACCCTCCTTGAAGTCTGTTCCCTGCAATTCCACCTTACAGTAGTCCGTGGCTTCCTTGCAGCCGTCAGAACTACGGAAGGTCAGCACTGAAGGCTCCTTCAATTTCTTGCGAACTTCTTCCTCATTCTTCACGTCGGCAAGCTTGACACGAATCCGATCCGAACCTTCAATGATAATCTCCGGTTCGCTCGTGCCGTTAGCATCAATACGCTTAGCCAAGCTCTTCGCCGTTTGTTTCAACGCCTCATTTGTAATTTTGCCACCCGATTCAAGCGGCGATGCTTGATACAATATTTCAAAGCCGCCCTTCAAATCGAGCCCAAGACGTATGTTGTTGACGATCGAAGGGCTTGTCCAAAAAATGACGCCTAGCGAAACGACAACGATGAGCAGGAATGCGGTCACCCTTTTCATATCGTCCCTAGTCCCCTTTCATATTCAATATTCCTATTATATCGGCGCTCATTTTTCGCGTCAATTTTAAGAATCATAGCAAACAAACAAAAAAAAGGCCTCGCCTTATTAAAAGGGAGCGCCCCGATACGCGGCAACTGTCATATAATTCATAAATTGCGTTGCTTTAAGCGATAAAATATCATTAACAACCTTATGCAGCGCTGGTTCGCTTCCACTTTTTACATACTTCGAACTTACACATTCCCATACATCCTTACCGGTAACGTGCTCGTACCCAATCAAACGCAATTCTTCCGCTTTGCTCTCACAGCATAATTCAATTGCCTCGATACGTTCTGCATCACTAATCAGTTCTGTCATGCCGCATAACTCCCTTCTCCACGTTAGTCATAATTCGACCCTCTCCTCTTGAATTCCTGCTAATATGCAAGCACTAGGCTGAAAAATCTCCTCAACACATCGGTATGGTTTGTGGACAACCGCATATTAATGATATTGGGCAGCAATTACGTGCTGAAGTTTGCGCGAGAAGAGGGATGCTATTGTCAAAATATACCTTGCAGAAACAAACATTTATTCAAGGAACACTTATTTTATTGGCAGCCGGCATCGTGAACCGCATCCTTGGATTTATCCCACGCATTATGCTGCCGCGTATCATTGGAGCAGAGGGCGTAGGCATTTATCAGTTGGGATACCCCTTCCTCATCGTGATCATTACGTTAATAACGGGTGGGATTCCACTAGCAGTGGCCAAGCTTATCGCAGAGGCAGATGCTACCCTCGATCAACAACGGGTAAGACGGATATTGTCATTGTCACTCAAAATAACGATTGGGGCATCCCTATTATTTTCAGTTGCCTTACTTGTTCTTGCACCATGGATTACGACGCATGTTCTAACGGACAGCAGAGTGTATTATACGTTCATGGTGATGACCCCTATCATTATCGTGATTGCTGCCTCATCTGTGCTTCGAGGATATTTTCAGGGCATGCAGAACATGATACCGACCGCGATGTCTCAAGTTACTGAGACCATAATACGAATCTTTACCGTCATTTTATTTGCATATATGGGCTTGCCTTACGGCTTGGAATGGGCGGCCGCTGGCGCCATGGCCGGTGTAGTGATTGGGGAGATCGGAGGATTTGCCGTACTTGCTTGGATGTATTACACGGCTCGAAAACGTCACTCTCAGAGCAGCTCTCAACAGCTCAATGCTGTTGAGCAGCTAATTGAAGGTGGACAAGAACCAACGGGCTCAACTTCTTCCCCAGTTCAGGGCAATGTCTTACGAAGATTGCTGCAAATCGCGATCCCTGTTACAGGAGGCAAACTGGTTGGATCTCTGTCCTATTTATTAGAGTCCATCACAATCGCACGCAGTCTTGCAGCAGCCGGTATCATTACCGCAGTCGCAACGGCGCAATACGGAGCACTTCAAGGCATGATTATTCCCATTCTCACCTTGCCAGGAGCACTTACTTACTCTCTTGCGGTCTCACTCGTCCCTGCCCTGTCCGAAGCACTTGGCCGCAAAGATACGACCACCATTCAGAAGCGCATTCATCAGGCTCTCCGGCTTGCGCTCGTAAGCGGAGCACCTTTTGCTGTTGTTATGTTCGTGCTGGCAGTTCCCTTATGTTCTCTGCTATACAATGATGCAACCGTTGCTCCAATGTTAAAATGGATGGCGCCTGTTGCTATTTTCATTTACCTGCAAGCCCCGCTCCAAGCTGCTCTCCAAGCGCTAGAACGTCCGGGAACAGCTCTCGTCAATACCTTCATAGGGGCATTCCTTAAAATTGGGTTGATTCTATGGCTCGCGGCAGATCCGGAATTAGGCATTACCGGCGCGGTTATTGCCATCAATGTGAACATCGTTGTCGTAACAACCATGCACGCATACAGTGTCGTTCGCCATGTTGGTCTTAAGCTTCCTTGGTTGGATTTCATCAAAGTTGGTGCCGCAATGATCATTACGGCCGGATGCATACAAGCGACATATATTCATTTTCCGGGTTCTGCGGACGAGCATCTTGTGCTTCGATTCATTATTTCTTGTATTGTAGGGATTGTTGTCTATATTCTGCTTCTTATCATGATGAAATTAATCGATCGCAGTGATCTTTCCCGCTTTCCGTTCTTTCGACGCTTCTTTCATGCGAAGCCTGATCCAAAATAATCTCAGCGCTTGAGCTCGCTCGGGTTGCTGTTAACGTAAATATGGCCTTTATGGTCTATGGAACAGAAGAACACTTGCTTAAAATCATAGACACCCTTTTGTTGGATTTGATTTTTCAACCAGAACCGTGTCTTGTCGATGCTTAGCAAATTCTGATCCTGCACCTTCCCCTCCATAATGAGCGGTAAGGGAAGGGATGTGAATTGATATTGGTGTGCTTCCGGCAGGGCGGGCTGTGTATTGGATGGTTTGGACTTGCTTTCCTTCTGCCCTTCCTGCTTGCCTGCATTCGAGCTCGATGAGTTCTGATTTGGCTCTTCCTCACTTGCCTTAAATACGGACAATTCCCCTGTTGATTCTAAAATGGCGTAGGTAACATCATTGATGTTGTCGATTCCTTGTCCCCGCAGTTGCAGCATTAAATCATCCAGATTGTATCGCTGCTTCTTCATAACGTCCTGCTGCAGCACTCCATTGGCAATAATAATACTTGGAGTCCCGTCAAATACTTCGCGCATTTTCGTGCTCTTTAACGTTATGAAGGCAAGCGTAACCTGGATGACGAGCAGTACAATGATCGGAGCAAATTCCACAAGAAGGGGACGCTCTGAATCGTCAATCGTCATGACTGCAATATCTGCAATCATGATCGAGATCACGAGGTCAAAAACAGACAGCTTGCCGATTTCACGCTTGCCCATTACACGAAGAACAATTAATACCGCAAAATACATCAACACTGTACGAAAAACGACGGTCCAAAGTCCCATATGTAACGCCTCCCTCGCTGCCGATTGTCGCATTGCGATAGCCGCTTTCATTGGTATTCTGACCGCCGTGATCGTGAAGCATACTGCTTCTTTATTATTGAATTGTTCCCATCCTGAATCTTACAAATGGACGATTGTAATTATAGGATGAACAGCAAAATGTATCCTGTCGAAATCAAAAGCGAGATAACCGTAATAGGCGCACCTATTTTCAAAAAGTCCATATAGCCAAAACCATGACCCTCACGCTGCGCCATACCCGCCACAATGACGTTGGCAGATGCACCGATCAGCGTTCCGTTTCCGCCAAGACATGCACCAAGCGCAAGTGACCACCAGAGTGGATTCAGTTGGTTCGGATCGGTTATCCCCATCTGCGTCCCGATATCCTGTAAGAGCGGAATCATTGTCGCGACGAACGGGATGTTGTCAATCGTAGCCGATGCAATACCGGATACCCACAGAACGAGCATCGAAGTCTTGGTCATATCCCCGTTCGTAAGTCCGAGCGTAAGTTCTGCAAGACGATTAATGACACCAACTTGAATCAAACCGCCAACAAGGATGAACAACCCGATAAAGAATAGGATTGTAACCCATTCGACTTGATGGAGCGCCTCTTCCAGCTCCTCCTCACTTTTCAATCCGATGAGCATCAAGATTGTTGCTCCTGCCATTGCGACCACAGCTGCCTCAACGTGAATGACTGAATGGAGTGCGAAGCCAAGAATCGTAACAATAAGCACAGTAAGAGACTTCTTAACAAGCCTAGCGTCTGTAATGTACGAAGCTGCCGACAGCTCCATCAATGCTTTCCGCTGCTCGTCCGACACCTGCAGCTGTTTGCGGTAAATGAACAACAAACATCCGATAATGATAATTGCGATAATAAACACAATCGGAGCCAGGTGCGTCAAGAACATATTGAAAGTCAAATGCTTATTGGCAGATCCAATCATAATATTCGGTGGATCGCCTATTAGGGTAGCTGTTCCCCCTACATTCGATGCGATAACCTCTGCGATCAGAAATGGCACTGGGTTAATTTTCAGCATACGTGTAATGGAAAACGTAATCGGCACCATGAGCAGCACCGTCGTTACATTATCCAGGAACGCGGATCCTACCGCTGTAAGCAGGAACAAAATGAGCATGATGCGCTTCGGATGTCCCTTAGCCCGCTGTGCTGCCTTGACAGCAGCGTATGAGAAAATCCCGCTCTTGTTCGTAATTCCCACCAGAATCATCATACCAACGAGCAGGAACAGCGTATTCCACTCGATATAGGTTGTAAATGCCGTATGTACATCTACAATTTGTAGGACGAGCATCACGACTGCGCCTAAGAGCGCAATAATAGCTCGGTTAATCTTCTCCGAAATAATGATGGCATACGTGATTAAAAACACAATGACCGCAGCGGTCACTTGCCAATTTGCTACAGTATGTCCCACAAAACTCCATCCCTCTCTACCTTATACGGCTCTGTTTGCAACTTTCTTCAATACTGACCTTTTGTTCACACATTATAACGCTGTCTTTTTTTTCGTCTATGCCTTGTACTAAATTGGATAGCTTGCCCATACGATGAATACTAATCATAGAAATGATGGGAGGAGCGTGTAAGATGAATGCGATTCAGAATGTAACGCGCTGGAAATTAAGCCACCCGCTAGTGGCGGGAATCGTCTACGCCTTCGTTTGGATGGCTCTCGGTGCACTCGCCTTGTCAGTCTTGCTATATTCAAGCTCAACTAGTGAAGACGAAATGAAAGGCTATATTTATATTATCCATTGTATCGCTCTTTTTATCGGTGGATGGACTTCTGGCAGAAGAAGCGGCAAAAAGGGCTGGTACTATGGAGGAATGACAGGAATTTTCTATGTGCTGCTCGTCATGCTGATTGGTTTTTTGGCAATGGATGCAGGGGTAAGCGTACAAAAACTCGTCCAAACGGTAGCAGCGTTCGCTGTCAGTGCAATTGGGGGTATTATCGGTGTAAATATGAGCAAGTCCGGCCAGTAAGGAGGGGAGCCTTGAGCTCGAATGATCGCATCATGTAATCCCCACCCAATTGTGTTATACTATTGGAGTTTACAAAACGGCAATGTGACATTACATTAGGGGGATTCTCGTGGTTCTATTTCAATCCATGCAGACTGTCACGCTGTGGACCATCGTAACCGTCATTGTGCTCGTCTGGTTCGGTTCACGCAGACAGCCGCTAGCTGTCGCTGGAGCATTTCTACGATCACTGTGGACATCACGTTCTTTTCTTATTGCTCTCATTGCGATGGTGCTCATTCTCATGGTCAACGGCATGGAGCTTACGCTCGAAAAAATGCTGCAGATTAATTGGGATTTCACTTCCAATATTCATCAACTTGAAGGGCAATTCGTATACAGTGTCCAGCAGATTTTCAATCATCCGTTATTAACGCAATTTGTTTCCTTTTTCTATATTGTTGTCTTTCAAGCACTTATCGTAGCCTCACTTGGGATTTATACAACAAACGGGAATATCCGAATGGCGCACGCTGTATGCTATGCCATTATGATTAACTACATCGTAGCTATCCCATTCTATTTATTTTTCCCAGTTAATGAGGTATGGTCGTATGCACCAGCCGGGGTCAACTTCCGCATGCTGGAGGTGTTCCCGAACTTCGAGGAGCAATATCGTGCATTCTCTGGTATCGATAATTGCTTCCCAAGCTTGCATACATCGATCTCCGTAACGGTCGCTCTGCTCGCTTCACAGTCTGGCAATCGCAGATGGGCCATCTTCACAGCAGCAAGTGCAATTATTATTGTGTTCTCGATCTTCTACCTCGGCATTCACTGGTTAACCGATATGCTGGCTGGAACCGTACTTGCTATGGTTGCATCATGGGTCGGCTTGAAGCTTGCTGGTGTTCAACCCAAGCTCAGCTTGCTGCCAGATCGGCAGAAGACATTCAGCAAGTCTTATACCAATTCCAACGACATAAGCTAATCATGCTCCTACTCCCTTTGGCATACGGCGCATGATGCAACGAAAGAAGGGGCTGGCCATTGCATCTCATGCAACGGTTAGCCCCTTCTCCTATGGTTGGTATCTACTTAGGATGCGCTTGTAGATTCATCTACAGATACAACTTGACTAATTGCACTGCGATCGAATGTCATTTTTGTAACGTCATTTACACGCAACACGACTGTGTCGTCCGTAATTTCCATGATGCTGCCATGAAGACCGCCAATCGTTACGATCTTGTCTCCCTTTTTCAATGCACCAAGCATTGAGTTCCGCTGCTTCTGCTTCTTCTGCTGAGGACGGATTAACAAGAAGTAAAATACTGCAAACATCAAGACGAACGGCAACAACATTTGAAGAAACCCACCTGTTCCTCCTGCCTCTGCTCCTGCTATCAACATGTATGTATCCCCCTTTCAAATAATGAAATAATTATGTATAGACTGCCGAACGAACTGAAGCATCCACGAATGTGGACGATTCAGCAGGCAGCATGTCTACTGTTAGAACCCGCTCTCGTTGCGGTCCATTCCATAAGCTTCAAAGAATTCGTCTCTAAAATCGCGCAGTCGATCTTCACGGATCGCCTCGCGTACTTGACTCATCAAGTTCACCAGGAAATACAGGTTATGATAAGTCGTCAAGCGAAGACCAAATGTCTCATCAGCCTTAATGAGATGGCGCAAATACGCACGCGAGTAGTTGCGGCATGTGTAGCAATCGCACTTCGGATCAAGCGGCCCGAAGTCACGAGCATACTTCGCATTTCGTACAACAAGACGGCCTTGGCTCGTCATAGTCGTACCATTGCGGGCGATGCGAGTAGGAAGTACGCAGTCGAACATGTCCACCCCACGCATAGCTCCCTCGATCAAAGCATCCGGTGATCCAACCCCCATCAAATAGCGGGGCTTATTAGCCGGAAGCAACGGAGTTGTGTAATCCAACACCTCGTACATTAAGTGTTTCGGTTCTCCTACACTAAGTCCTCCAATAGCATACCCCGGGAAATCCATCGAAGTCAAATCCTTCGCACTCTGGCGGCGAAGGTCTTCATACATGCCGCCTTGGATAATTGCGAATAGCGCTTGATCGTGTGGTCTAGCATGGCTCTCCAAACAACGTTCCGCCCAACGAGTTGTGCGCTCAAGCGATGGCTTGATATATTGAGGTTCAGCCGGATATGGAGGACATTCATCGAATGCCATCATAATATCAGAGCCTAGCGCATTCTGAATCTCCATAGCCTTCTCTGGAGACAAGAAGAGCTTGTCCCCATTCAAGTGGGAACGGAAGTGAACCCCTTCTTCTTCAATCTTACGCATATCGCTAAGACTAAATACCTGGAACCCGCCGCTATCCGTCAAAATAGCCCGATCCCAATTCATAAACTTATGAAGCCCGCCAGCTTCGCGAATGATTTCATGCCCTGGACGAAGGAAGAGATGGTACGTATTGCTCAAAATAATCTTGGCTTCCATCTCCTTCAATTCTTCTGGACTCATCGTCTTCACCGTTGCCAATGTCCCAACAGGCATGAAAATTGGTGTTTCGAAGGAGCCGTGTGGGGTATGAACTTTGCCAAGCCGTGCTCCCGTCTGCTTGCATGTCTTAATTAATTCGTAAGTAACTGCTGCCATAATTGTATCTCATCCTTGTATTAGGTTTCCGGTGCATTATCATAAATGAACATGGCGTCGCCAAAGCTGAAGAAGCGATATTCCTGCTCAATTGCTTCCTGATAGGCAGCCATAATATGTTCACGGCCAGCCAGTGCGCTGACAAGCATCACTAATGTCGATTTCGGGAGGTGAAAGTTCGTTAGTAGCGAGTTCACAAGCTTGAATTCATATCCTGGATAGATAAAAATGTCTGTCCAGCCCGAACACGGCTCAATTGCCTTTCCGACGAATCTCCCTGCAACTGTTTCTAGTGTTCTTGCTGATGTAGTTCCTACTGCAACTATACGGCCGCCTTGCTCTTTCGTTTCATTAATTGTTCGTGCCGTCTCTGCATTCACTTCATAATATTCCGAATGCATGACATGCTCTTCAATCGTATCAGAAGACATAGGCCGGAACGTGCCCAATCCTACATGGAGGGTGACATAAGCAATTCGAGCTCCCTTATTTTCCACTTCCGCTAGGAGTTCTTTCGTAAAGTGCAATCCTGCCGTAGGTGCAGCAGCAGATCCCTCGTGCTTCGCATACACGGTCTGATAGCGTTCACGATCATCCAGCTGCTCTTTAATATATGGTGGAAGGGGCATTTGCCCAAGCTCATCCAATATTTCATTGAAAATGCCTTCATACGTAAAACGTAGCAATCTCGCCCCCATCTCACGCTCTTCCAACACTTCCGCCTTCAACTTATCACCGAACACTACAACCGTTCCCAGCTTGACTTTCTTCCCTGGCTTCACGAGCGCTTCCCAGCAATCATTTTCTTCCTGCTTAAGCAAGAGAACTTCCACCTTAGCGCCCGTATCTTCCTTAACTCCGAACAACCGGGCAGGGATAACCCGAGTGTCGTTCAGTACCAATAAATCGCCTGGCTGTAAATAATTTATGATTTCAGGGAATGCATGGTGCTCCACTTCACCAGTCTGGCGATTCAATGTTAATAATCGAGATGCAGTCCGTACTGCCAACGGTGTCTGCGCAATCAAATGCTCTGGTAAATGAAAATCATATAAGTCCACATTCATCTGCTATCCGTCCTAACGCTTCACTAGCTCTACATTTTTGTAATAGTATTGCAAAATCGCTCTATAGTCATACCCTTGATCGGCTAATCCCTTGGCACCCCATTGCGACATACCGATTCCATGTCCATTACCTTTGCCGACAAACAAGAACGATGTCGCTTCTACTACTGGCTTCTGCTCTTCCTTGGTAGTCGACACTTTGCTTGTCGTACCTTTCCCATTTACAGCTACCATGCTGCTTGGCAGCTTCCCGCTTGTCTTGCTGCTGCCGCTGACAACACGAAGCTGTGAGGTATCTTTAACGGATTGCAATTTGCCATCTGCCCCAACGATAGAAATCGAGGATGTGCCTGTCCCGCTGCCATTACTGAGGACATCAGACACCACACCTGTTCCGCCAGGAACGATATCGAACAATGTACTCGGCAGACCGCCAAATGCATAACGGAAGTTGTCTGGATAACTAACCGCGACAGGCTTGCCATTAGCTTCGATCTTGACAGCACGCCCAGATGGACCTCTTTCCGTAACCGCTAAAGTCTTAATCGTTCCGCTTAATGTCGTCTCTGTCCGATCCTTCAGCCAGCTAGTAATCTGCTCCGCTGTATAAGGGCCTCGTACCCAATTCATTTCATTATTTTCTTTAATCGTTTCAAGCACAGTTAACTTTGTACCCTTATCGACCTTCCCTACAGGCTGAACGTCTGTCTGAATAGCCGGTGTTGGGCGTACATTCGTACCATTTTCGAGAACGGTTGCCGTCTGCCCGGATAGACTCACTACATCCTCACGAACATATCCTGTCTTACCATCTGGCAAGGATACGCGATACCATGATTTGGAACCTGCCTCTGCGACATCGTCTGGACTATCGACAACTTGGAAGTAATCGTAAGAGCCACCCCAGACTTCCATCGGATCAGCCGTCTTGCCGCCTGCATTGGAATTGAAAATGGCCTCAATTAGCTTGCCATTCTGCATCAGCACTTCTCCAGCCGTCTCTTCCACAGCTCTCTTAATGTCTGGATGCTCTTTCTCCACACCGAGGTAGGCTTGGCTTAATGTTGTATCTACCACATTAGCAATCTCGAATTTGTTCCCTTGATACAGCGCAAATGTGCGAGCGGCTACCGCCTGCGCTTTCAATGCATCCATCGGCCAGCTAGAATAGACCTCCCCACCAACGACCGATATCAAATATTCTTCAAGCGGCACTTCATTTACCAGCGCCAGCTTGTCCTTATATAAACTAACCTCCATCACGCCGCGGTACGCTCTTCCGCTTCGTTCACTTACCTTAATCGTCGTCGTCGTTTTCGGCTTCACAATCCACTTCGCACTGCCGTATACGCGATAATGAGGACTAAGAGCGTTGCCCGTCGATTCCATGCTATGTACAGCAGCCCCTTGGGCTTGTACAGCGCCCGCCGCATATCCCTTCGATGCAACTACAGTTTGTATCCCACTAAGCTGTGCATCCGAAGCAGCTTGACCTGCCCAGACCGCTGTCCGCACTCCACTATCCGTTGCCAATGTCACCACATAAGCATCAAGATCTGCATCCAACAAGGATTGTTGTACATTTTTGGCCTCATCTTGGGAGCCGTATGTGCCAGCTTGCACATAATGGGGGCCAACGACGGATGGTTCATATCCCTTAACCGTCAGTCCACGCATCTTGTCCATAGCTTGGGAAGCAGATTTGCTGGTTGTATAGCTGCCGGCATAGACAGCGAAGAATGTCGTTCCACGTCTCGGAATCTGGGTAATATATGCTGGCCCTGAAGACTGTGCCTTCTTCATAACCGATTGCGCCTCAGTTAAATCATCGGTTTCGAGTAATTTCACTTTATAATCATCCGCACTAAAGCGAGCTTGTCCACCATCCACATCAACGCTGCCTTTGGAACTCGCTCCAATTTGTGCTTCCAATTGCAGCGATGCTGTGGAGGCCAGAGACAGGAGCGATGTTTGCCCAGGTGATCCTTTGCTCAAATTAGCGAACAAAGCCACTCGGATATGATTCTGAAGAGCGGCTTGCTCAGGTCTTGCATCGTTACTTGCTGCCGCATACGCGATGTTAGCTGGCTGCATAAGAGCATACGGAGCTCCACATAGCAGAAGAGCCCCCGTAAGCACACTTGCAACGGATCGGATAACGTTCCTGTTGTTATTCAAGTTTCCCCATTCCTTTCCTCTGTCACGTCTCCTCTGCATACGCCAATTTGTACGCGTTTTACTTAATTTTGTTCCGGTATAGGCAATCCTAAATGAGTATAGGCTTGAGGGGTAACCATTCTCCCCCGAGGTGTCCGCTGAAGAAAACCAATTTGCAGCAAATACGGCTCGTATACATCCTCGATGGTCTGGCTCTCTTCGCCAATCGTTGCCGCAATCGTATCCAGTCCTACTGGGCCTCCACGGAAATTCGTAATCATCGTGCGCAGCATTTTGTGGTCAATTTGATCAAGACCAAGTGGATCAACCTGAATAAGGCGCAGCGATTCCTTCGCAATGGCTGCGGTAATGATGCCATCACCACGTACTTGTGCGAAATCTCTCACCCGCTTCAATAATCGGTTAGCAATCCGCGGCGTCCCTCTTGAGCGAACAGCAATCTCATCCGCTGCTTCCCCCACAATTTGGACTTCCAATATGTCCGCGGCACGCGACACGATATAGCTCAATTCATCCTTATTGTAGAACTCCAAGCGGCTCACAACGCCGAAGCGATCACGAAGTGGAGCCGAGAGTAATCCCGCTCTAGTTGTGGCACCGATCAAGGTGAACTTCGGAAGATCCAGACGAACGGATCTTGCGCTCGGCCCCTTCCCGATAATAATATCGAGTGCAAAGTCCTCCATAGCCGGATACAATACTTCCTCTACAGTCCGATGCAGTCTATGAATCTCGTCTATGAAGAGGACATCCCCTTCCTGCAAGTTCGTTAGCAATGCCGCGAGATCGCCCGGTCTCTCAATCGCCGGCCCCGAAGTCGTTCGAATATTTACGCCAAGCTCATTGGCAATAATGTTTGATAAGGTCGTCTTTCCAAGACCAGGAGGTCCATACAGCAGGACATGGTCAAGCGCTTCCTTGCGAAGCTTAGCAGCTTCGATGAAAACCTTCAAATTATCCTTCACCTGCGACTGACCGATATACTCGGACAAATAACGCGGTCTTAGGCTTAACTCGACTGCCTGATCTTCCATCATGCAATTGGCTGATATGATGCGTTCGTGCTCTTCCATCTGAACCGCCTTTCTTATCCTTTAAACAACGCTTGCAGCGCCTTCTTCATTAAAGAATCTACACTTTCATCCGCATGAATGCGATGTTGCAAGTCATTCCATACACGATCAAGTTCTGTCTCTGTATATCCCAATGCTTTGAGTGCTTCTCTAGCCTCTGACCATACATTGCCGTCCACACTGTCATCGTCTGCTACTGTGACATTCATGAACAATGCGTCCGGATGGATATCCAGTCCGATACCGTCCAGCTTATCCTTCAAGTCCAGAATGATACGCTGAGCCGTCTTCTTGCCAATACCCGGCAGCTTCGTTAAGAACACAATATTCTCTTGCTGAATGGCAGTTACAACTGCTTCCGGCTTGCCACAGCCTGCTAGAATGCCAAGCGCTACCTTCGGCCCTACTCCGTTCACATCGATCAGCCTGCGGAATAGCTTCTGCTCCTCTCGCGAGCTGAATCCAAAGAGCAATGTCGCATCCTCACGCACATGATAATGAATATATACGGTGACTGCCCCTTCCTGCTTCGCAAAAGCATAGGGATTCGGGGTAAAGACACGATACCCAACGCCTTGAACATCCAAGACGATATATTCGGTTTCTAAATGAGCAACCTGTCCACGCAAAAAATCGATCATGATCGCCATACTCCATTCAATTTGTCATTAAGCCCACTCGAATGCGCATGGCATATCGCCACCGCAAGCGCATCGGCAACATCATCCGGCTTCGGTATCTCCTTCAGCTTCAAGAATAGCTTCACCATCTCTTGAACCTGCTTCTTCTCTGCCTTCCCATAACCAACAACAGCCTGCTTTACCTGCATGGGCGTATATTCTGCAATCGGTATGCCGCGCTTGGCAGCTGCTAGAATGATAACACCGCGTGCTTGTCCAACAGCAAACGCATTCGTGACATTTCGATTGAAGAACAATTTCTCTATTCCCATAGAATCTGGTTTATACTTGTCTAGCAACTGTTCCGTAGCTTCATACACCTGCAGCAGCCGCATCTCCGGCGCTGTCGAAGATTCTGTCTGAATACAGCCATATTGTACAGGTACAATCCGACTTCCTTGTTTATCTACAAACCCAAATCCTGCAATCGCAATCCCTGGGTCAATCCCCAAAATACGCAAAAAAAATCTCTCCCCCACCGCATCCATGTACCAGTAAGCGAACATATGTGTTCACTCCATTATAACATAGATCGTGAAGAAGAGAATGAGTCATTCCTATGATGTTTGCAGGGAAAACAGCCTATTTACCGGCCGATTACTTCCCAGCTGATACTTGATTTGGCACCGTCTCAGTCGTAGAATGACGGAATGCTATCTTCAACATCGGAGGCGTCACCAATGTCGTCATAATGATGACAAGAACGAATGGTGTGAAATACACTTTATCGAACAAGGCGCCTTCCAGACCCGTTGTTGCAATAATAAGTGCAACCTCACCGCGGGATACCATTCCGGAACCGATACCGATCGCACTCTTGCGATCAAATCCAGTCAGTCGAGCTCCCAATCCACAGCCGAACAGCTTCGTTACAATTGCGATGATGGTAAACAGTACAATAAACCATACATACTCCCCGAGGCCTTCGAAGTTGACGTTAATCCCAACACTTACGAAGAAGATTGGTACGAAGATACCGTAAGCAATTGGCTCAAGGCGATGCTCTACCTCATGCTTGAACTTCGTCTGCGAGATGGCAATCCCGGCAGCGAATGCACCGATAATGCCTGCAACACCCAAATAGTCTGCAAAGTAAGAAAAGGCAAAACAAATAATAAGCGCCGCACTTATAACGGCTTCGGTAACGCGAAGCGGTGCAAGCCACTTCATCACTCGAGGCACTACATATATCCCTGCTAGTATAGCTACTACGAAGAAAAGAACTTTCTTCCCGATAATAAGTCCGATGGAAGCGCCACCGCCTGCACCGAGCAAGCTGAGCATGAATGCAAGAAGTATGACAACAAGGATGTCATCCACGACGGCTGCACCAAGAATCGTCGTACCTTCCCTAGTGCTAAGCTGTCCTAGATCCTTCAATGTCTGTACCGAAATACTTACCGATGTAGCGCAGAGCAGCAAACCAACAAACATGGATTGGTTCGAATCTAATCCGAACAATAGACCACCACTATATCCACCGATAAACGGAAGAATGACCCCGCCGACTGCTACAGCGAACGCCGCCTTCCAATTCTTCTTCAATTCATCCAAATCTGTCTCCAGACCAGCAATGAACATAAGCAAAATGACGCCAACTTCCGCCATTTCCTTAATCAGTTCACCATCTGAAACCCAACCGAGCACAGCTGGACCGATAATTATCCCCACAATGAGTTTACCAAGCACGGCTGGTTGACCCAATCGTACAGTGAGATCACCTGCGATCTTTGTCGAAGCCAAAATGATGAGCAACATGAGAATAAGTTCCATTGGCATTCCCCTTTCCGCTGTACAATTATTATGACCGCAAACCGACATTTTTTTTGTAGGTGGCTAAGGGCAATCCATACCATTTTTCTTTATGTTACATTTCATGACCCAAACCCAATATTGTTACAAAAAAGAAGGACGTCGGTTACGGCGTCCTACTCGTTATTGCCTCTATTTTGTAATACGTTCATTCGGGTGGGTTGGTTTCATGACTTTCTTCGTCTCTTCGATCGCATAATCGCTAAACGTAGACAGCACACTATGATAAGCATCGACATCTGTAATGCGGATCCCTTGATATAACTGCTTCATCACCTTCGGAGGGAGCGAACTCTCCATGGACTCTACATCCAATTGGAAAAATGTACGTATCACCTTTCCACCTTCAGGCGGCCCGTCATACAACGTCAGATTACCATCCTTATCAAGGCTAATATGCGCCTTATCCTTGCATGTACCTGATAACTCTTCAACCTGTTCCTCCAAGATCACCCGTCCGTTGGCATCCATGGATACCGACCATTCTGGATGGTTGAGCACGAGCTGAATAATGTCACGTGTTGGCTTTACACCCAACACTTCATCATTTTTTCCACATATATATTGCTTGCGGGCAATGACTTCACGCTGTTCATCCTGCTGAACCAACTGCGCGATCACAAGCTGGGCTGATTCATTAAGCTTAGACTCATTATCCTTCCATAAGGCGAAGGTCTCAATCGAAGATGGCTTATCATAGTCCGCCAGCATATTTCGCACACGATCAGACAACTGTATCCCAATGGCAACTACCGCTACGAACAACACAATTGCAGCCAAAGACCATATCGGTCTGCGGAAGCGCCGCAGACGCTTCTTCCATTGCTTCACTCGAAAATAGAACCTAGATACGGTACGGTGTTCTCGAGCCATAAGTAATCCCCTCTAACTGCTTGTTAATTTGAGTAGAGCAATTGATTCCACAATGCCCGAATCATCTTGCTTCCTGCTCACAAGAAAAAGCCGCCAGAATCATCACTTGTATACTGGGAGGCTTTTCTTATAGTGTGGCCCAGATAAAGGGGAAGTTATACAATTAATCTGTCTGTTCTTTCACCTCAATTTTCTCCACGGCCGAATAACGAAGCATATATAGACAAGCAGCGGGAGAGGGGTACCCGTAAATCCCCAGATCCCCCAGAACCAAGGGTACTTATTCCGCTTGCGCGCATCTAAAAACAACCAAGTTCCTTGAATGAGCAGAATGACTCCAATCAGAACCCAGACCCACCAAGGGACATTCTCATGACCGTTATTCATTCTGCTCACTCCCATTGCTCGGATGGATACAAATTGCCCAGATAAGAACCGCCACACACAGGGAAATGAGCTGCATCCAGACATAGATATACCAATTCGCTTGAGCAAGACTGCACCCGCCGCCAACTAGCAGCAATGCAGCACTCCATAAGACAAGCAGTTCTTTCCACAGCCGTCTACGGTTCCTCTTCTTCGCCTGAAGCAATACCTGCTGGATATGGGCAGCACTCGGATGCGGAGAATGGCGATCACTCCATTCATCTAAGTGTTCCCAGTGAGGATGCAGTCTCTCCTCCCACGCCGAGTCCTGTTCCGGATGTGTAGCATGATCGGACATCGGTACTTGATGTAGAGAATCTACATGTCCTTTATTGTTATCTTGCTTCTCACTCATCTTGCTTCCACTCCTTCCGCAGTTTCTCCAAGCCATAGTGCATGCGTGACTTTATCGTACCTGCCTGAACGTTCAACATTTCTGCAATTTCATTAACCTGATATCCATAATAATATTTCAACACAATTGGAGTCCTCTGTTCGTAGGACAGCTCACTAAGGAGCTCCAGCACCGCCGACCACTCCATATTGCTTGATTCCATTTGATAGCGCAGCTGACGTACAGCTTGTTCCTGCTCCCGCCATTTGCTCTCCACTTTCTTGCGGCGCATCTTGTCATAAAACAGGCGTGTCGCAATCGTAATGAGCCATGACGAGAATCGTGAACTCCCATTGTACGTATGAATCTTCTCCATACACCGCACCATCGTGTCTTGAACCAAATCTTCAGCATTCGAAGAGCTCATCGTCAATTTCAAGGCATATTTATATAGAAAGGAGTAATTCTCATGCAGCAGCACAGCAAGTTCATCCATGTCTCCTCTGACTGCCCGCTCTATCCGATGCTGCTCAGACATGTATTCGCATCCTTTCCTTAATATCATAACGCAACGAGCTTTGCGCAAAGCAACTATATTACGAAATATCGTTAGGAATCGTTCAAGGGAATTTAAAAAAGTAGAAAAAATCATT
>NZ_JMDX01000070.1:0-25269 GCF_000935845.1 Paenibacillus sp. E194 | reverse complement strand
CCGACATAGGGTTATTCCCATTGCCATAGCGATTGCTCCAAGCGGTATACGGGTCAGTCAAGATTGGCTTGACTTCTGGTACACTAACCCCTACAGAAATAATGAGAGAAATCACGAACACAGCGAGCAGCCCCATTTGCAGCGGGTAACGAACGGATCCGCGCCATATGTTCGGATACTCCGTGTTCATTTGTTTATAGTGAATACAAATGAGCCAAATCAATGCCGCCCCAACGATCCATGCCACCTGCATCCACAATATTTCGTCGGTAAATGAATCCAGTATGCCGAAGATCATAATTTGGACAAGCAGCCATAGGAGAACGCGCGCCTTGCCTTGCACGAGCATAACAAGAGATTCGCAGCTTAACCACAGTCCTAACAGAAACCAGATATAAGGGTGGAATTGAAGAAGCTTGTCCCACCGTTCACCACCATCTGTCCATATATCAAATTGTACGAGATTCCGATACACGATATAGCATAAAGCTGGGAGAGCAATGATCAGTCTGCCTATGAATTGGCATGGGAAGAGCATAACTGCACCCCATAATCCAATTATGAACATGCGCGACATGGCTAACGTCTCGTCGAACCAATACGGTTCCAGCATGACAAGCCATTGCCAGACCATCACAATCATACAGGTCCAGATCATCCGCTCTGTCCAATAGGAGGACAACCACACTTGTATTCGATCATCTGCAGCCTTCTGTACGGTTGAGGTACGAGCGGAGTACGGCTGTTCCGTCTTCATGCGGCCCCACCTCCTAGAAGCTTCGGCAGATCCTGTACTTGAGACAAGGAAATGTAGTGCAAGCGCTGAGAGGCCAGCAAGCGTACAAGAGATTGACTCCTCTCGTTATGCGGAGCTGACACCTCTTCCTTCACATCTGACACCTCTTCCTTCACATGAATAAAGCTCCCGGAACACCCCAGCTTCGATAATGTCCGTGTATATATCAACACATCTGAGGAGGCATGTCCGCTAATGAAGGCAAGTGAAGCTCCATGAAGCATCGAAGCATGCTCAGTAAGTGCTGCAAGCTGTTGTTCTTGCTCTTCTGATGATTCCAGCTGCACAGTAGACATCCATTGTCGGAATACAGCAATTTCTGGTTTGGCCTGATCAGCCGTCCACCAATTCAATCGCTCCCCGATAGCCGCCACATAGGTTGGGCGTTGACACTGAGCACCGTATTGTACAAGGGATGCCATCGCAGATACAGCAGCTTCAAATTTTTCATCCGCCACTGCTTTATTTCCCTCATAGGAAATTGAACGGCAATCCAACACAACAATGATAGGCGATTGGGACTCTGGATCGAACTGTCTTGTCTTCAAAATCCCCGTCTTCGCAGTTGCATTCCAGTGAATGCGAGATAATTTATCTCCGTACACATACTCACGCACACCATTCTGTTGTGAAGATTCTCTGTGATGACGGACAGAAGATGCTGAATGCACACCGTGACCAACCTGTCGCTCCGCATGTGTCCACCTCGGAATATGAATAACAGTTGGCATCACATAGAAGGCGGATGGCGCATTCAAGCTTCCACTCTGCTCGAACAACCCGAACAGATCCTTGGAGCTGCATAACGCTGGAGAAAATTCATAATATCCTCTTGCCAAAGACGGAGTCCGGTAAGTGACTGCAGCCGAACGGCCAGCGCCTAAGGTAACTGCTGACTCCATCGTATTACAGCGGTTGCCGAAACGGCAGAGCTCATCACGGACAACGAGGTAAGGAATGGGCAGCCAACCTGGTACAGTGACTCGGATGTTAACGTATAATTGCGAATTGGCGGGAAAGAAGACCCCTGATCCGTCGCCAAGCATTCTTGTTCCCCGTACGTTGCGAATCCCGCCAACTAATACTACACCCCAATACACTAGCAGCACAGTCGCCATAGCTAGCAGCATGACTGACGTCTTGCCACCTTGAAATAAGAAATAGAACAAACACGAGACGTACATGCTGGCAACCGTTATAATCGTTCGCTTGCGAGCCCCTTTGCGCTGCCACATACGTTGCGAATGGCTCATATGCTACGTCCCCAATCGGATTGGTACACGAACACGTTCCGTAATACTGCTTACAATATGCTGGGCTGAAATGCCCTCCATCTTCGCCTCCATGCGCAATACAATCCGGTGCGTCAATACAAAAGGAAGCAGTTCCTTCACATCATCAGGCGTAACGAAATTCCGCTCATGCATCCATGCTCTCGCCTTCGCAGCCTGCATCAATGCAACGGAAGCGCGCGGGCTCGCTCCGAGCAGGACATGTGCTTGTTCACGTGTAGCCCGCACAATCTCAATCATATAGGCCGCGACTGCATCATCCACATATACATTGCGAACTTCTTCCTGCATCAGCTTGATGGAGGCAATATCCGTGACAGTCTCCGCTCTCTCCGATGGCAGACCTTCCGCATGGCGAATCAGCATCGTTCGCTCTGTCTGCTCATCCGGATACCCCAGCTTAAGCTTGAACATGAAACGATCCAGCTGTGCTTCCGGAAGAACATAAGTACCCTCGAATTCAATCGGATTTTGCGTAGCAAACATAACGAAAGGTGAAGGAAGAGAGAAAGTCTCCCCATCTACCGTAATATGATGTTCCTCCATTGCTTCCAGCAATGCGGATTGTGTCTTTGTAGTAGCACGGTTAATTTCGTCTACCAGCAGGACATTCGCCATGATTGGGCCTGGACGATAGACAAATTGCTGATCCTTAGGATGAAATATGAATACACCTGTAATATCTGTTGGAAGCAAATCTGGGTTGCACTGCACTCGCCGAAATAAACCATTCATCGTACGAGCTAACGATTTGACGAGCTGGGTCTTGCCTGTCCCGGGAACATCTTCAATAAGAACGTGCCCTCCGGCCAGCATCGCTGTCAGCAGAAGTTCAATTTCTTGGGATTTACCTAAAATACATCGTTCCAATGTCGATTGCATCTTTCGCATTAGGGCATGCAATGATTGGTAGGATGACATGGCAACGACCTCCTATTGGGTTCATTCATTTGTAGAAGAATTAGTAACTTTCCACGTGATAACGTTTTAAAAATACATGCATTTTTTCATTTTACACCATTCAAGGAATAACGTACATGTCCATTCATGGCGAATCTTGTCAAATATCTTCGTTTTATCCACTAAACAATGGATTGTGATCACCAACAAAAAAAGCTCTGACACCATCGAAATAGCGCCAGAACTTTGCATGTATCCTTATTCGATTGAAGAGATCTGAATTGAACTTCCACTCATCCCTTAGGCCGAATGACAAGGGCAGCTAAAAAGGAAAACACAATCGCAGCAGAAATGCCTGCACTTGTTGTCTTGAACATGCCGCTGACAGGTGCTACCCACCCGGAAGCTTTAATCTCTGTTAAGGCTCCGTGTACAAGGGAGTTGCCGAAGCTCGTAATCGGAACGGTAACCCCTGCTCCTGCAAATTTAATAAGCGGCTCATACCAGCCAAGCCCGTCGATAATCGCTCCTGCGACAACAAGGATCGTCATCGTGTGCGCCGGAGTCAGCTTGGCAACATCGAACATGAGCTGACCGATTACACAGATTAACCCGCCTATGACAAATGCCCACACATATATCATCCTGCTTCATCCCTTCATTTCAATCGTTACTGCGTGTGCGATGCAAGGAATCGTCTCCCCTTGCTGGAAGGATAGCGGCGAGAGCAGTGCTCCCGTAGCAGCTACAAGCACACGTCTCAGCTTCCGCTCGCGCAAACGCTTCAGAATGTGGCCGTATGTAACGACTGCCGAGCATCCGCAGCCACTGCCCCCTGCTTGTACGGCCTGCTTGTTCAAGTCATATACCATAAGGCCGCAATCATTGAAAGTTGTACGCTCCATATGCAGTCCGTTCTGTTGGAACAGATCATTGGCGATCGACAGACCGATGGATGCCAAGTCGCCCGTGACAATCAAGTCATAATCCTGAGGCTTGCGATCCAGATCGCTTAAGTGGGTCTGGATCGTATCGACTGCGGCTGGAGCCATTGCCGCCCCCATATTGAATGGATCCTTAATTCCGAGATCGACAATCTTGCCAATCGTAGCTGCAATAACACGAGGCATGGATGAGTATTGCTTCTCTACCTTGGCAACTACAGCTGCTCCAGCACCTGTTACTGTATATTGCGCCGTAGGCGGCTTCTGGGAACCATATTCGGTCGGATAGCGGAATTGCTTCTCCGCTGTGCTGTTGTGGCTGCAAGTAGCTGCCATCACCTTGTTCGCATTGCCCGAATCTACAAGCAAAGAGGCAATCGCAAGCGATTCCATCGATGTCGAACAAGCACCAAACACGCCAATATAAGGAACTCCCAGGGTACGCGCTGCGAAGGAATTGCTAATAATCTGATTAAGCAAATCCCCGCCAACAAAAAAGTTCAGCTCGTCCTGCGTAATATGGGAATTTACAATTGCAAGCTGCGTCGCCTGCTCCAACAGTTTACGTTCGGCTTTCTCCCAGCTTTTCTCCTGCATATCAAGCGTATCATGTATATAATCAAAGTCAGCAGACAGCGGCCCTTCTCCTTCATCAGGACCTACAACTGTCGCCGTACCAATGATCGCTGGCTCACTCTGGAATCGCCATGTATGACGTCCGATTTGCATCCAAATCCCCCTTCCTCATGCATGCGTTCATAATGCAGCAGCATGTCAATGCTGGAGTCCAAAGATCAAATAAATCAACGCAACGAAGAACGCCGCTACGGTTCCGAACACAACGACTGACCCTGCCAATTTGAATATGTTCGCTCCTACCCCCAGCACTAAGCCCTCACTGCGATGCTCCAATGCCGCCGAACACATGGAATTGGCGAAGCCAGTAACCGGAACGGCCGTACCCGCGCCTGCCCACTGTGCGATTTTGTCGTATACGCCGAAGCATGTAAGGATGACGGACAGTAAAATTAAGGTGACGACTGTTGGGTTGCCTGCCTCCTTCTCGCTCATTCCTAAATACGTCATATATAGCTGCTGGATAACTTGTCCAATCAAACAAATCGTACCGCCAACGAGGAACGCACGAATGCAATTTTTTCCTACCTTCCGCGCGGGCTCTCGTCGACTGGCGATTTGTTTGTACTCTTGCTCAGAAAGCGTCCAATTTCCTGATTTCCATTTCGGTGTTCCGGATTTCGTTGATGACGCCATATCTCCACCTCCTGCAACATACTTGTGTAGCAATCATCATTTCACATGCATCATCATTTCCTACACAGTATTTGTCTTTTGGAGATGGAATATGTCATGTATCTCATACTGCCTTCATGCACAGCCTACAACAGTCGCTGCAGGTGCAGCAGAAGCAAGCAAATAGCGAGCAGGACGAACAGAACAAGCACAATACAGCTAAATAACGGTACCATGACCCTGTTATCCAAATTCACTCTTCCTCTCTGCATTACTGGATACGGCCCTATGCGATACATTAGTGTATGCAGTTCCTGATATTCCGCTACAAGCTAAGGGAGAATGGCCTTCAGGATGTCCATATCTTGAGCATTCGTGCATTCGCTATATACAAAATAAGCGCCCTTCAGCCCCACAGCACAGAAGCTGGGTACGGGCCTGAAAGGCGCTTGCTCACATCAACCACTATTCTATTTCGTAAATCGAATCGTTCCGAAGCATTCTGGCATGTGGAAATTAACTGCACCTGTCGGGGCCCAAGCATCATAAGTGCGAGCACCTAGTTTGTCCTGATCAATTCGGAACCAGTTCAGACGGAAATGAGAGCCCGCTTCTGGTGTAGTACATTCCAAGTCCTCAAAGCGAATCGCCAATTCATATATCACTCTGCGTACTGGAACATTGACATACGACACAGAGGATAGAAGCTGCTCAGCATTCCATTCCGGATGGAAGCCCTTCGGTTCCCCAGGATTGTTCGTAATATAAGCATCGAATATCACATTATGCGGACTTACATTAAATTCATAATAAGCACGGCCATCCCCGTCAGGATCAATGAAGCACTCTACTACATCCGCTTCGTACAAAGGGTCATCCCGGTCCGTATATGGGCTGACGATGTAATCATCCTCGCATTCAAATTGCATATGGATGGTCGTATCTGTCCAGCAAGCCCTTACCTTCGTCTGTTGGCGTGGAGCTGCCCCCGTTACCACATCTACAAGCTCTACCGTATCCGTCAAGCTCCAATCTGGTGTGCCGCTTGGCATATAGGTACATGGATAGTCCAGCGGTCTATGCAAATCATTCTCTGTATGTTGCATTCCTTGATGCTTAGCCGATGTCATTCGCTCTCTCTCCTTATGCTCTATCATTGTTGTCCTAGCACAAGTGTAATCGATTTCGAGTTAAATAGGTATCACGTGTTAGCATACAAGCAATAGAATATGTCGTACATATAGAATATGTTGTGAATAATAAGAGATTGCGACATCGTGCTCCATCCGCTCACGCCAAAAAGAGCCGCAAGGCAATCCTAGCAGCTCTGTACGGCTTCTCGATTTCTTCATGACCAGGCTCAGCTTATTTGCATAGATCAATCTCGCTTCACTTTGTAAAACTCATGATACAGCTTCATAAGCGCCCGCTTCTCTATCCGTGACACATACGAACGCGAGATGCCTAATTCCTTCGCAATCTCCCGCTGTGTGCGCTCATCGCCGCCTCCATCTAATCCGAACCGCCCCCGGATAACTTCCTGCTCCCGTTCATCCAATATATCCAGATTGCGATAAATTTTGCTCTTTTCGATCTTCAACTGCACCTTCTCGACGACCTCATCACTTTCCGTTCCGAGAATGTCAATTAATGTAATTTCATTACCTTCCTTGTCAGTCCCAATTGGATCATGCAGCGATACATCCTTGCGTGTCTTCTTCAGCGAACGGAGGTGCATCAAAATTTCATTTTCTATACAGCGAGCAGCGAAAGTAGCCAGCTTCGTCCCCTTATTCGGCTGAAAGCTCTCGATCGCCTTAATCAATCCAATCGTGCCTATCGAGATTAGATCCTCAAGATCCTCGCCGGTATTATCGAACTTCTTCACGATGTGGGCAACAAGCCTTAAGTTATGTTCAACCAACATATTTCTCGAATGTGCATTCCCTTCTGCCATCAAGCGCAAATGTTTCATTTCTTCTTCTTCCGCTAATGGCTGGGGGAACGCGTTATTTTTAACATAGGATACCAATAAGGAAATCTGCTTAATGAACATGGCGATCGTCGACAAAAACCCAAGCATTACTCCACCTCCTAAGACGTAAACACCCTCATGATTTTTCCGATTGAGAACGTTACATTCTATGTGGGCAGCCGCCTATGCGTGCCTGTACAGGGGAAAAGAATATGGCGCAATTCAAAAGCAAAAGCCACGGAGCACAGCGTGGAAATAATGCTGCGTCCATGGCTTTATTTTTGCGAAATATCAGTTCTTCTTGCTGTAGTCGAATGTAAACTTCACGGGCGTCGACATTCCCTCTATCCAAAGATAGGCGTCGTTCGTTCCCTTTAGATTCCCAACAAGCTTGATCGTGAATTGGAATCTTCCCGTTTCCGAGCTTGTCGTCTGGCCTTCGTACCGGACTTTCCCTTTCGAATCGAGTACTTTCAAATTCACTTTGGACTGGCTTCCATTCATCACCAGACCATCGATCGTTAATTTCCCCGCATCGACATCTATCATAGCTCTTGCGCCATCAATCGGTGTGACCATATCGCCTCCCGAAAGATTATATACGCCAAATTCAAAGAAGGAATATCCGTATTCCGTATTTTTTTGAACGCCTTGGAATTTGACGTATCTAGCTGTGACTGGATCAAAATGAACGCTTTCTTTTCCGGCATGCGCAGTAATGATTCCGTCATTGTCCTTGATCGCACTGATCCAATTCTGATTATCATCGGAAACAAGGAGTTTGTAGGTTTTAGCCCGGGCATTCTCCCAGTCGATGCTAACCGTATCGAATTCTTTGGATTCGCCAAGATCGACTTGAAACCAAGTGTCATCAACATAGGCGCTCGACCATCTTGTCGAAGAGAATCCGTCTACCGCATTTTCCGGCGCCAATCTCGCAAGGGAACCTTCTACGGAAGAAGCAGTTGCTGGTTTATTTTCAGCCAGATTGCCAACGAGACTATAAATCTCTTCTTTCAACGCGGCGTAAGCCGTATCCGAAATGATATGGTCTGCCGACAATTGTTCTAGTTTCACATTAAAGCCTTTTACGTATTTGTCAAACTGCGCCGCATCTGTTCCTTCAAAACGTTTCATCAGTTCCAGATAATTGTTCAGGGAATGAGGGGCTTCGGCTGTCGTAAACTGATTCTGTTCTGCGAATCGATCCACATATGTTTTCATCGTATCGGCGGTCGCTACCGCTCTGAGGATGTAAGTCGTCGTCTTGGATTTGGCAGCGGCCACTGTGACGACCAGTTGATGTTTATCCGGTTTACCCGCCAGATCAAATGGTGTCCCCGGTGTGTAAGGTTTGCCATCAATCAAGACCGTTACCTTCGCCAAATTGCTTCCATCGTCGTCTTTGATTTTCCACGTAATTTGAAGAGTTTCCGAGGCCGGTATGTTCATATCGCCATTTAAAATTTGTCCGTTAATGAATATGTCCGCCTCCGGCGCCGGGCTATTGTGGACGACGTATGTTCCGTTCAAATATTGATACAGCCAGTCATACATTAAACGCAAGCTTGGATCCTTGCTTACTCCTAAGTTGTAAACTGCATTATTTCCTTGGTAATAAGCTCTAAAGCCATTTTGCATCAATCCCGTTTCAACACCGCTGTTCAAATAGTCGATAAAACGCTCGCGGAGTACGGCGTCCGTCAGCATCCCGTCATCAAACTCGACTTCATTTCCCATCCCATACCGCTTTGCATTATTCGCAGCATCCTCCAGACGGTCAACATCCATTCCACCGAAGAAGTAATTCGGCTGATAAGCAGCAGCATCTATTCCAACGTCTTTCCACATATACATTTTGTATGCCAAAGAGTGAGGAATCCAGAACACCTTCAAATTCATGGCATGCACTTTTTCACTCATCATTCGAGCCACGTCTGGCCCCATTTCACCTATATCGATTTGCTCTGGCAGCCAGTACATACCGACAAGCTCAAGATTTGAATAGTCTGCCGCCTGCCATCTTTGCTGGACCTGATCCAGCCACCACTGTATCGCTTTTCCCCTGTTTTCAAGCGCTTTATCTCTGCCGACAACGGATTCGTTAAAATTCAAGGAACCCGTACCGTCAACGTCGCCAAAATCTGTTAAGGATCCCCCTGGATCCGGAATCATTAACACAACCTTCACTTTATGATCAGGCTGGTTCAGCTTGGCTCCGACTTCCTTGGTAGCCTCATTCAAGTTCTGCATGTCCCCCGTGGCCGCAAAAGTTTTATCTAAATACCATTTCCAGTCTTCTAAGTTCGTTTGCCCTAGGCCGTAATCACGGCCAGCAGGTGAAGCAAGCCCGAGATATAAAACGCCATCAAAAAGCCAATCGGTAGGCTCGCCATCCTTATTCACATAACTGATGTTAGGAATAATCCGCTCCTTACTCCAATCACCCAAACCATTTGCATACTGTCCGTTATACAGCAAATTTAGATTCCGAATACCAGCTGTCGCTTCACCCGGCTCCAGAAAATGAGGCTGCTCAGTAGGAACGGTTACTGCCCCGTCTACCTTGCCGTCCGTACCCGTTATTTCAATTTCATCAATGTATTCCCATTGTGAAGGATGCATCGTAAAGATGACTTTCACGTACCGGGCATAAGCCAGCTTGCCATCCGTTTTCCCGCCATTGATTCCGTCTTGGCTGCCGTCCCATGTGAAGGTCTCCTGTCTAGGCGGACCTGATCCCCAGAGCAGCTGGGTGGCGTTATGGGAAAGCAAGCCCCAATTCTCCTTATCGTCGGAGACATACATTGATACCTCTAGCGGCACGAGGATGGAGTTGGTAGGAAAATCCTGAAAAAAGCGGGCTGATATCTTGCCGATCGACTTTGCCTTGCCCAAATCGAACACGACTTCACGTGCTTTTCCGCGCACATGTCCTACCCACGCCGAGTCATTCCTATCCAACTTGCCATATATTCCATCCGTAAGCTTATAGCCGTCGTCCGGATGCGCTACGTCCGGCTGTTCAGACCATTCATAGGGAAGACCTAACGCAAGATTGCGGAATTTCGTCTGATCCTCTGATGATGCTGCTTTTTGATGTACATCCTGTGTTTGATTTGCCTGATCCATTTCCGGCCCTCCGTCATCCGTTGGTTGTTCCAATAATTGTGGATTTCCCGCGTCATTCCCTTCTGTCTGGATCGCATCTTCCGTCTCTGTTATGGTCACTGTCGGAAAAGCTGACCTCGCCTGCACCACAGAAACTGAGGTCAGCAGCAATACAGCTGCAATCAGGATCGATCCCCATTTTTATTCGAATTCATTATTCCAGCTCCTTTTTCATTTTCTCGAGTGCAGAAATACCTGAAACCTTCACACCCCTTTCTCTGTTCTGGATGAACTCTCGATTTTTGATCCCCCCTTTCGCAGCATCTGGTATAGAGCATTTGGTGAGCACTTTTCTACTGTCTGTGAAAATACGAAAACTGACATTTAAAAAAAGGCCAAGTCCAAACTGGACACGGCCTATAAGAACCTATATCATGCTACGTGAACTCCTCAGTTTGAATCAGGCACAGTCACTTCGGTTTGAAGATCCTCATCGTTTATCTTTGTATGGATTTCGGGAGCCGTGTTGTCAGCAATAAATTGGGCATCCGCCCAATCGGCATGATCATTGCCATTTCCATCGCCAGCATCGGTAACGATTAACTTTACTTGTTTCTTTCCACTAATATCAACATCAACGAGCTTGGCGGGAGTATCTCGTCTCATCGTCCCGCTATCAAACAATTTTTCACCATCGGCCCACACTTGAAATTGAACCGATCCGGCATCGTTGTTGTTTGATTCCTGATCAAGACCTACATAGCTTTGGAAGCGACCATACCCTTTCCCAGCAATGTCGTAAATGATTTCTGAATTCGCATGCGTTCCAATTCCTTTATCATAGGTGACAATGCCCGAATCACTAAACAATCGAATCGGATTTCCTTCGACACTAGCATCTCGATGAATCGTTCCCCAGCCAGTCGTCGCATAAATCCACGGAAGGTCGCTTACATACAATTTTGAAGTGATATTAAAATGAATCTTATACGTTTTCGTCACTGATCCATCTGCCGAGGTGACGGTAATGACGGTGGTTCCTGGAAGTTGTTCAGCCGGTGAAATATCTACCTTGACATCGTTATTGGCCGGAATGACTTCTACCGTAGGTACATCTGATATCGTGCCTTCCAAATATGTCATGTAGTAATCTTTCGTTACCTGATCAAAACTTGAGAAGGATTCCCCGTTGATCTTGATGTCATCGATTAATACCTCTTTCAACAGTTTAGCTCCAGCCCAATCAGCATGAGTCGCACTATTGCCAACACCACCGTCCAATACTTCCAACATAAGAATATCAACATTGGATACATCAACATTTACATGCTGGGTATCCGTGTCACTTTTCATTACGCCGCTATCATAGAGCTTTTGTCCGTCTCCCCACACTCGAAAGATGACAGAGGCCCCTTGAGTTTCACTGTCTAGACCAATATCAGAGATAAACCTTGAAAAGTGTTTGCCAACATAATAGGAAACTTTAGAGTAAGCATGGACGCCTAATCCTTTTTCATACCCTTTACCGTTCAGCGTGATCATATTGCCATCTCCTTGACCACTCCCGCCGACACTTGTATCCTTTTCAACTGGACCCCAACCGTTTGCAACGTTGCCGTAAAACAGCATGTCGCTGAGAAATGCATCGTCCGTCGGAGGAGAGGATGGGACTTGCAAGGATAATCCTGAGCGTACATGTCCCTGATTTCCGCCACCAGAATTAAACGTGGCATCCGCTGAAAGATGGTTCCAGCCCACTACGGCGTCTTGAGGAGCCGTCACCGTCCAACTCACCGTATCGGAACTGTTATTGCCTTGCGGTGGCATGTTATTAAATGTGGTGGCCGAACCAGGGATTGCTTCCCATCCTGCCGGTACATGCAGATTGAGATTCAGATTATGAACAGCCACTCTTCCATAATTGGTCAGCGTTGTTGTGATCGTTTTGGTTTCACCTGGGGCAATAATAGAAGGTCCGTCAAATGATATGCCAACAGCAGAAGGCGCCTCGTTCGGTGTTCCCCGTGTTACACGGTAGGTAACCGCAGAAAATGGTGCAACGTCGGAGACAATTTTGCTGGCATAACTCATTTTTTGGCCCGTCCAATCGTCTTCAGCCAAATAAACCGGAGCATGCTTGAAACCTAATTTTTCCGGTTCAGCAGTGATTGTTTTCGGTGCAGTAGTCCGGTTGACCAATGTGATCATTTTGCTTCCATTAGACAACGATTTCACCCAAACTTCCTTGCCGTCATTATTAATAACACGCTCAAATCCGTCAGTTGAAACCACATTGCTCGTTCCCGGACTGATGCGATACATCATAGTCCCGTGAGCCGGGACAGAAGCACTGATTTTGTCAGTGGTCGTTGTTGTTGCATGTGCCCAGAGATCTCGAACCGAATAGGTTTTATTGTCTGCAGAGGGGGGTATGCCCAATTGGTTCAGACTTATCTCCATATTTGTTGGAGCACCGGTTGAGTTGAAGAACAACACGGCTTTGTCCCCATTGGCCATCGGTTTCAACAATACAAAAGTACCGTCGTTTTGCTGCTTGATTGGACGTCCCTGTAATCCGATTGGATCCTGATTCACCGCAGTCACTTCACCATTGGCATAAATATCTAAAATGTCTTGGGAAGCATTCAGTAAATCGGTACCCGCGAGCAATGGGGCAGCAACTATGGACCAAAGACTAAATTCAGTACGATATTCTTCTAGACTCATGGCCCCATTACCGATTTCCAACATGTCGGGATCATTCCAATAGCCCGGACCGGCATACGGATACAGTTCAAAATTCCTAAGGATATGGACTAACATTCTTTCATACGAATCACTGATATCGCCAGTAATCCGCCACAGATTGCCTACCTGCTTGCCCCATTCCCACGGATTTTCGTTTCCTCCAACGCTCATACTGAAAACAATGTCTCGTCCTGTAGCTGCAAGCGCATCGCGCATCTTCGCATAGCGTTCCTGTAGCGGTTGACCCAGAGGGTCGCCACAATTATCATATTTTACATAGTCGATTCCCCATTCGGCAAAAAGTTGGGCATCCTTCTCTTCATAATTGAGGCTCCCCGGATACCACGCACAAGTCCTGTTCCCTGCGCTTGCGTAAATGCCCATTTTCAGACCGAGAGAGTGAACATAATCGGCGACTTCCTTAATCCCGTCTGGAAACTTTGCCGGATCGGGAACCAAATTTCCGTTTTCATCGCGCTCACTAAGCATCCAACAATCATCGAGATTAACGTATTGATAGCCCGCTTCTTTCATCCCGGAATCAACCATCTTTTTTGCCGTTTCCTTCACGAGAACGGCATTCACGTCACAATGAAAGGCGTTCCAACCGTTCCAGCCCATTGGAGGCGTTTGCGCAAGCCCATTGTCAAGCGCATAGGCTTGCGAATAATTGAACCCTAACAAACCAATGCACAGCACAAACAAAAACAAAAGCTTTGCCCACAACTTTTGAAAACAAGGGTTGTTCATTATAACTATCATCCTTTCTTTTATTTTTTATCGTGCGGGTTGCCAAATGCAACAGTCGGTATAAGTACAGACCTAGCCTCCTTTCTTCTTTACAATGATTTTTCCTGTCCCGGGTGAATGCTCGATTTTGATCCCCCCTTTTGCGAAATCCGGTATAAAGCTATTTGTAAGCGATTTCGGTATTTTCATAAAGACGTTACCTGCAAGCACATCATTAGAGATCAAGTAAGACAAGTCGGTGCTGCAGACCAACCTAGTTTTCGCTTCCATAAGAAAACAAAGATTTTCACGGGCAATAATTTTGTAAAACGATGTTCTTTCATTTAATAAAATAGTGGATTCAAATGTAAACGAATTACAAGAGAGAAGAAGCATGAAGTGAAAAGTCAGAAAATACACAGGGAGGAAAGAAACTATGATACAAGTATCGATTATCGGAATTACACTCGTGGTAATCTGGTAACTACTGTATATCCTATACGATTGTATAATTAATAATCTGGTAATATCGTTCGTTTAATTCAGCTTATTTTCCGTTATTATTAGAACACAACATCCGCTATTATTTTGAAGAGAAGTAAGTTGTGATGGCTGCTGTAGAACGAATATCACCATGTACAAAGGTTAAACCAATTCTCTACCGGATTGGGCTACAACAAAAGCCCCTCCGATATTACCCATATAAACACTTTGCTGTATAAAACAAATCATGCAAACTAAAAACCCGCCAACAATGCGTACTTTCGTACGTACCGTTAGCGGGTCTATCTTATCTTTATCAATTGCTCAGCACGCAATCCCAATGGATCGAAGGCGCTGAACTAGCAAATCAGTGAAGTGCGCAGCATGATCAGCAGCGACATCCAGATTATCATCGAAGCTGTTCGCCGTAACATCGCCATGTCCGGCAATGTCCGAGACTGCCTTGACGGATAATACCGGAATTCCGTATTGCGCTGCTGACTGTACAATCGCCAGCACTTCCATATCGGATACCTTCACCAGAGGGAAAGTGGATTTAATCCCCTCCACACGCTCGGACTCACTCATGAACGAATCCAATGTCAGCACTAATCCAAAATCAAGGGCGTATGGAAGCTCGGCAGATGCCGCAGTTTGTCGCGCCACTTTCAACCACTCCGCATCCGTCTCGTACTTGGCTGGCATTTGCGGAACCTGACCGGGCTCATAACCAAAGCAGGTGGCATCGACGTCGCCATACACATACTGAGTAGCAATGATGACGTCGCCAACGTCCAATCCTGCGCCAAATGCTCCTGACGACCCGGAATTGATGATCACATCCGGCTTATACCGCTCAATAACAAGCGTCGCCGCCACTGCTGCATTGACCTTGCCAATCCCGCTCTCCACTAGAATCAAGGATTGTCCTTGGTACATCGCTTCTTCGATAATGACTTTGCCTACCTGTATTCTTGCTGTAATTTGTGACTGGCTTCGAAAAGGAGCCATTTCTTCTTTCATCGCTGTTATAATCGCAATCCGCATGAAGCCAGCCTCACTATTCTTTCAGATAGGGGATCGGTTTTTCTACAGGTACTTTTGTGCCTCCGAACTCTTTCTCAATATATTTTTGCGTATCTTCGTTGTGGTACAGCTCGCCTAATTTCAAAATGCCTGGATCGTTCTGCTTGCCGGAGGTCGTCACGAGCACGTTGATATTGTGCTTGGTATCCACAGAGATCTCCTCATGGAACAACGAATCCTTCAATACGTTCAATCCGCCTTCCATCGCAACCGTATTCCCGATCAATACCAAATCCACATCTTGAATGACCCGCGGGCCTGTCGTATCATCAATTAGCTTGAATTTCAGATGCTTTGGATTTTCTACAACATCACTTTCTGAACCCGTTCCAAGGTCGAACCCATCCTTCAACTTGATGAGCCCTGCTGCCTGCAGCAAGCTTAATCCTCTTGCCGTGTTGGCTGGGTTATCCGCCAGAGCAACAAGAGCACCATCTGGAACGTCCTTAACATCCTTGATCTTCTGCGAATAGATTCCCATCGGCTCTAGATAAGTTGTCGCTACTGCTGCAAGATCAGCTTTACTGTCTTTATTGTAGCTGACCAAGTACGCCCAAGATTGAAATGCGTTGACGTCTACTTCCCCATCCTTGGTTGCGTTATTCAGCTCTACTCCGCCATTGATCTCCTTGACTTCGATATTGAGCTTCGCGTCCTTCGCCGCCTGAGATTGCGCGATATGCTTCCAAATCTGAGCGTCCGATCCCTGAGAACCGATCACGATTTTCCCAGCATCGCCTGATGATTTGCCTCCGCAGCCGGCCAACACCAGTGTCAAAGCCAAACCAACCGCTAATCCGCCCCATACTCTCTTTTTAGTCATACGATTTACTCCCCCTATATGTAAAATAAAGATAAGAGCTTTTCTTGCTTAATGCATCGTCATCCCGCCTGTTACATTAATCGCCTGGCCGGTCATATACGAGGACAACGGACTTGCCAGGAACAGCACAACATTGGCCACATCCTGAACTTCAGCGGTTCTTCCGAGCGGAACCTGCGAACAATCCTCCGCATAGATTTCCTCTGCTGTCATACCACGGATGACTCCACCTTCAATCCGCTCCCGATGCTTCATTGGTGTCTCCACAATTCCCGGACATACCGCATTCACAAGAATGTTATGCCGCGCCAGCTCGATCGCCATCACCTTCGTCAAGCCAAGAACAGCATGCTTGGTTGCGCAATAACCGCCCATAGCCCGGTAGCCGTTCTTTCCTGCTTGGGAAGCAATTTGAATGATTCTGCCCGGCTGCCCGGCATCAACCATTGCTTTGGCAAATATTTTGGAGACCAGGTACAGCCCCGTAGCGTTAATGGAGAAAACCTTCTCCCAGTCCTCCAACTTGCTGTCAATCACGTAATCCATTGTGGAAGTACCCGCACAGTTCACGACGATATCGGGAATCCCTGTATTCTCTACAACCAATCTGGACCAGCGATCAATATCCTCGGATTTGGACAAATCCAATTTCGTCTCGATGAGCTGACCGTCAACTTCTCGATAATCAGCTTCGTACGCCAGATCAGCAGAGATGATCGTAGCACTGCTTTGCAGCAAGATTTGCACGATACCCTGCCCTATGCCTGACTTCCCGCCTGTGACAATCGCTGTCTGATGCGATAGATTGAGCGTAATCATCGCGATTACAGCACTCTTTCAAACGGATCTCTGCTAATTCCCGCTTCCAGCACAATCTTCGCATATTCTTGCGCAGAGAAGAGAGAATGATCCTTGTAGTTGCCGCATTCCAGTGCGGATACAGCAGGAACCTCTGTTGTCTCCAGTACACGCTTCAGTGTTCTCTCCAAAGCGGAAGCAATCTCTTCCGGACTGTGCTCGTTCCACAGAATCAGATAGTATCCCGTTCTGCACCCCATCGGAGAAATATCGATAATCCCTTTAATTTCGTCTCTCATATACGTAGCAAGCAGATGCTCAAGCGTGTGAAGCGCTGCCGTTGGAATTGCGTCTTTATTTGGCTGCAAAAAGCGCAGATCGTATTTTTGCACAGTGCTGCCTTTCTCATCATGTTCAACTCCTGCTGCTCTTACATAAGGAGCCTTTACGATTGTGTGATCCAGTTGGAAGCTTTCTACTTTTGCCATTGTTCTTCAGTCCTTTGTCTGTAGTATGTATTTAATCCAGTACGCACCTAAGGTGCATACTGCATAAATCGAGTTCACTAATCCGCTGCTAATGCATCGTCTTCTTCGTAAAATAGTCGCCAATGAATTGGCACACAAACACCAGAATTAAAATCAAGATGGTAGCAACTATGGTGATATATTTTGGAACCGATTATACCCCTTGCTGATTGCCAGACTGCCCAAGCCACCCGAGCCAATTGCCCCCGCCATCGTCGTCAGCCCGATCAGGTTAATAACCGTCACGGAGGAAGCGCGGATAATCGCATTCAATCCTTCCTTCAAATAGACACGGAACACGATCTCAATCGGCCCTGATCCCATCGACTGAGCTGCTTCCACGATCCCGGGATCTACCTCTACCAGCGCATTTTGAATTTGTCTCGCATAAAAAGGAACGATCCCGATAACTAATGGCACAATTGCTGCTTGCATGCCGATCGATGTCCCCGCAATAAGGCGGGTAAGTGGAACGACAACCGCGATAAGAATAATGAACGGAATAGAGCGAAATAGATTAATGACTTTGTCCAAGACACTGTAAACGAGCTTGTTTTCTAAAATCCCGCCCTTCTCAACTACAATCAAGGTTACACCTAGCAAAAGGCCGAAAAGTACCGAGAATAAAGAGGTTACGACCACCATGTATATCGTTTCATAGATGCTGATCAGAATCTCTTCTCTTAAATTCCAAATGTTTGGGAAGTTATTCATCAAAAACTCACTCATACCGTTTCACCTACCTTAACGTTCTGCACAAGACGAGAATCAATTATTTCCACCGCAACTTGAATCGACTGTAGATATTCGAGTGCCGCTTCCAAATCGCTAGTTGATCCCGACATGACCACAATCAAATTGCCAATAGGCGTCTGCTGTAGAATCTCCACATTCGCATATAAGATGTTGGTCGTTACCCGATAACGAGCGGTAAGCGCTGAGATAATCGGCTCGCTTGTGCTATCGCCAATGTAGGATATCTTGCACAAAATATCGTTGTTCTTCAGCTGCACCAATGACGGATGCTGGGAGAGCTTCTCCAGCGTTTGTTCAATATGAGTAGCCGTATTAATAAAATCTCGAGTTAACGCATTTTGCGGACGGCTAAAGATCGATACGATATCGCCCTGCTCGATAATCCGACCGTCTTCCATTACGGCAACCTTATTGCAAATTTCTTTGACCACTTGCATTTCATGCGTAATGAGCACGATCGTTAACCCTAAGGTTTGGTTTAATTTCTTCAATAATTCCAATATGGATAGTGTGGTTTTAGGGTCTAAGGCGCTCGTTGCTTCATCACATAATAGGATTTCTGGATCATTCGCCAGCGCTCTAGCAATCGCCACCCGCTGCTTCTGCCCCCCTGACAATTGTGAGGGATAAGCATCCAACTTATCTGATAGCCCTACTAATTCGAGCAAATCCTTCACCTTCTGCGAGCGTTCACGCTTCGAAAGCTTGGAGCTCTTTAACGGATAATCTACATTGTCATAGATCGTTCTGGAGTTCATCAGGTTGAAGTGTTGAAAGATCATCCCGATCTTCTTCCTAGCTGCCCGCAGTTCCTTGGGGCTCAGAGCCAGCAAGTCCTTACCGTTCACCTCTACACTTCCTGATGCAGGCCGCTGCAGCAAGTTAATGACACGCACCAAGGTACTCTTCCCCGCTCCGCTGTATCCAACAATGCCGTATACGTCACTCGCGTTCACATGCAGACTGACATCCTGTACAGCAGTAACCGATTGAGAGCCCATGTCAAACGTTACCCTAATATTCGATAATGAGATCATGATGTCCAACCCTTCCTGATCGTTCTATGTACTGCCGGATTACCGAAAATTTTATTTCCGTAATTATACACCAGAATAGTCGGAATTACTATATGTAAGTATAATCATACCTTCATCTCCATTTTTGCTCCATGTTGGAGTCTTCCAATTTCGTCTCTTTTACTTGTCATATTCCAAAATGAAAGCGATATAAATATGTATCGATAAAGATTGCATTTATTCGATAATAAAGGGGATGTATTGATGTCCAACGTTTCGTATCCGCTTTCAAAGAAATGGATTCGGTGCACGCTGCTGCTGACACTCTGCTCCACGCTGCTTCTCACCTCACTCGGATTCACAACTGCCTCTGCCTTAGCAGCTGAAACTTCTTCCGTTTCGGGCAAAGCAGAAATTGTATACTTACAGGACAGCAGCTTGTCCGTTGGCGACAGCCGCATTCTGACCAGACAGCAGATTGAATCACAGTGGGATGGAATCGATCCTGACTATACCGCAGACAAGGCGGTTGAGGCCGTCTGTTCCGCACTCCCCGAGAAGGAATACGAAGCGTTATTCCCAATGCGCCTTGGTTCGAAAGAATGGCATGCCTTCAACAAAGATAAGAAAGACTATAATCCCAATCAGACCGACTACTACTCCTATCAAAATCTCATCAATGCCGTCAGCCTTGTCGCCAATGTGAAATACAAGGTCTCGTATCGGGAAGGCAACTATTCTGCTCAAGAAATTTATCGTTTAGAGAAAAGGGAAAAACCGAAACGCTCATTGTACGCTCCGATGACTTCAATACACCAGAGAACAAACCAAACGCATCATCACGAAAATCGTTGATTACGGCGCCTTCTTGAATGAAGGATTGGAGAAGGATCGAAAGCGCGATCTAGCGGCTCTGCTCGCCAATCTGTCTCATGAGACTGGCGGAGGTTGGGACGCGGCTCCGGGAGGTATGCTGCGCTGGGGGCTCTATTGGAATGAGAACATCGCTGGCAGAACGGGACAGAATAAATCGGAGTTCGTAGATCCTGCCAGCAGCAAGGAATATCCCGGTGTGCCAGGCAAGAGATACTACGGCCGTGGGCCAATCATGCTGAGCTGGAATTTCAATTACGGGTTAATGAGTGCCATTATATACGGTGATAAGAACGTGCTGCTTCGAAATCCGGAATGGATTGCGGCCGACGGCAAGCTTGGTTTTGCAACCGCTATCTTATTCTGGATGACGCCGCAAGCCCCGAAGCCTTCTGCCCATGATGTTATGATTGGCAGATGGAAGCCCGCTGGAGAGGAAAAAGACAAAGGATTAGGTCCCGCAGGATTCGGGGTTAGCATCATGGTACTGAATGGTCTGGAAGCTAATTTGGATGAATCAAATGGAGCCATTAAGCGCCGCATCGGCCACTACTTGGACATCACGACCAAAATGGGGGTGGATGTTACAGGCGAGAAGCTCAACACGCTTGGCATGCAACCTTTTTGATCATACGTAGAAACAAGTTAATAGCCAACTTACCAACAACAAGATCGAGGGGCAATCACATTCAGGCATATAATCATTCAAACATCCAATCCATTCAATCATTTACTCAACATCTAAGTTACCAAGGAGCACCATACAGATCAGAAACTATCAGCTACTAATGTAAACATGAACAGCCTTCCCTATTACGAGGAGAAGGCTGTTGTCATAATCATCTTCTGTACTTACTTCTGTAATACCAAAGGAATGATTCGATACAGCACGATCGCAGCTTCGGCACGACTTGTCGTTTTTTTCGGTCAAAAGCTGCTGGTTAGAGCCCTCGATCAATTTCAGCTTCACAAGTGCTGCTGCACCCTGCTGTGCAAAGTTTGCAATTTGCTTACGATCCGTAAATGCATTCAATTCGTCGCCATTTGCTGATGAATTGATGACTTTCATTTGGCGCAGCGCACGCTCGGTGATGGTCATCCATTGCTCCCGCGTCACTTTCGCCTCAGGCTGGAACTCCTTATCCGTAACCCCATGAATAAGCCCAGCTTTTTTGGCAATCGCGATGTCATGGTAGTAAGAAGCAGATGGATTGACGTCAGCAAAATTCGAATCCGCTTCCGCAGTGAGGTCGAGCATACGGACGAGCATCACGACCAGCTCAGCGCGTGTTATCTCTTGTTCGGGTGCAAACCGATAGGACGATACGCCATCCAGCACACCGCGTGAGGCAAGTGCTTCAATGGCCTCCTTCGCCCAAGCATGCTTCTGCAAATCCATGAACTTTGCTTCCTTGTACACAGCTTTGTAGTCCTCACCCTCGTACCCGAGAAACTTCACTTTGAGTGCTGAAGGGTCATAGATGCTGAATGCAACCGGTGTGGTACTCCCATCCTTATACACCCGCACCACAGATAAATAATGTGGATGCTGCAGCTGTTCAGTTGTCGGCTTATATGGCAGCTCCATAAGCTTCATCTCTCCGCGCTCTTTGCCAGGCTTAGGCTTCTCAGGTCCTTTCACTGATGGTGGTGATGAGGTATTACTATTGGAACTGCTTCCGTTCCCAGATGCATTCCCATTTTCATTTCCATTCCCCTGATCCGTCTTCACCGTAACCGTAGCTTCTGCCTTCAACAGTGTGCCTTCAACAGCTCCCTTTACAGTAAAGCTTCCGACCTTGCTATACAGACTAGCATCCATCTGATCCCACACCACGGATACCTGCATCGTCGATAAATCCGAATACGTAGCGGTTACGACTGACGGCATCACTGGCGGTGTTCCGACTACTGTCTCTACGAATACGGGTGATAGACTCGTAATATGTGGTGTCTGTATAGGTGACTCCTTGACATGAACCGTCGCGATCGCTTGAAGATCCGTACCCGCAACCGATCCCGTCACTGTAAATGTTCCCGCCTCCGCATACTGTTCAACCTCAATTGGATTCCATTCGATAGATATCTCCGCTACTGTTAAATCCGAATACGTCGCTGTCACGACTGACGGCAGCACTGGTGGTGTTCCGACTACTGTCTCTACGAATACTGGTGATAGACTCGTAATATATGGTGTCTGTACAGGCGACTCTTTGACATAAACCGTTGCAACGGCTTGGATATTCGTACCCTCAACCGTCCCTGTTACCGTAAATGTTCCCGCATTCGCATACTGCTCGGCCTCAATCACATCCCACACGACAGAGATCTCCGCTACCGTCAAATCCGAATACGTCGCTGTCACGACTGACGGCAGCACTGGAGGCTTCCCGACTTCCGTATCCACAACTATCGGAGCAACACTGATTATTTGAGGCTCTCCAGCTATGATGACAGGGATTGCGACCGTCTCAGCCGTTACGCCATCATAATTTCGAGTCACTTGCAAAATAAGATGAACGATCTGATCCGCGGCTGGACGAACAATCGTACCATCCGGTTTAATAACCTTCTCGTTGTCCGACAATTTAATCGAGACTGTGAAGCCCTGTGGCACAGAAGGAAGCGTTACGATCTTGTCGTTCTTCCCAGGTGGCTGGATGGAGGTAATCCAGTCTGCAATCACGTGTGGAGTAATGGATTTCACAATAATCGACCCCATATCAGGGGCATATTCCGTCGGATTATATAAAGTAATGGAGTTCGAGCCTTTCTTCAGCACAAGCTGAATGGTTTTGAGCTGTGCTTTATTCCAATCCGTCCCCGTCAGTGGCACTTCGATCCCTTGCTCCTCATTCGCCCGCACGAACACCGAACGAGGCACGGCTGTTGCATACTCTATCTGCAATTCATAGACGCCATCCCCAGGCACGTTGACTTGTTGAAAGGTAACGGTGTTGTTGTTTCCAACAGGCCCGCCGACAAATCCAACCACACTCCCAGTCATAAACTGGCCATTGCTTCGCAGTATCGCATTGCCTGTCAATACAGCATTCTTCGCATCATACACGTCGTTGATATTCACGACGCTTCCTGGCGGCACGATAACAGGGATTGCAGCCGTATGGGTACTCACACCGTCTGCCTTCCGCTTTACTTGGAAGATAAGCATAACTTCTTCCGCTTGGCTCGTTGGCGAGATGAGTCCAGTATGGTCAATAATATCCGGACGCTTGGATTCAAGCAGTTCAATCTCGTAGCCCTCTGGTACCTGTGGCAGCGTTAGACGAGTCGCATTCTTCGCAGGCGCTGGAGCCGACTTCAATCCCGCAGCGATTATCTGTATCGGATCCAATGGTTCCTGATTCGCTGGAGCAAGGAATACTGTCGTTCCCGCTGCTAAGGATAATGTGACGGCTCCCCCAGCAGTCGGCAGCCCTCGCTCGATCAATCTCGGCAATCCCAGACCGATCTCAAACACGTCAACCGCCTGCACGCTCGCCCATCCATCAGGCAGCTTCCAGCTTCTATCCTTGTAGCCATCCTGGCTGAACGCGATAATCTCAGGTTTATCCTTGCGCCATAAGGCGGGTACGAACATATCCGTACCATCTGCAATCGTCACATCGCTGTGCTTCACGACGCGCTTCCCACTCTGCTTAGAACTCGTCACTCCATCTGAAAATTGCACGGTGCTCGTTGGTTCATTATAAGAGAGACGTTCGAATTGATTGAGATACTGCCAGAGCAGCGTAGTTGTACTGAATTCCTGCAAAAATCCCGTCAGCCTCACCTTGTCTTTTTTGACAATGTCTTCGCCATGCATGCTCGTGCCGAACAGCTCATTGCCGCCCTTTCCGCCTACAGCAATCGCAGCTGGCAGCTTCATCTGACTGTCGATCGAACGCCAATCCGCCCACCACGCCATCGGCTGCATACCAAATAACGGGTCACCACGGTAGCCATGGAAATACTCACTCGTAACGTCCATTCCTTTATCACGCCAGTAACGCATGATCTTTTTCTGCGTTTCACTTTCCTGGTGATACGTTGTCTTATGATATGGATCTGCATTACCAACGGAAGGAGCCCACTCTACTGGACTCGTTACGAATGCATCGATATGAATCGTCTTTCCTCGACGCAGCTCCGGAATCTTGGTAAGCAAGTCATCGATATTGCGTTGGAATATTCCTGCTTCCCAAGCGCGTGTTAGATTTATTTTATAACTCTGGCCACTTACCCAAAGGCCTCCTTTAATAAGCTCGCCGTTCTCTTCCTTGCGAATGAGATCCTTGTTGACGAATTCCTCCCATTGCGGGCTATCTTGATAGGCGTCCGTCATATTGATGTGGAAGCTGATCGTCGTATTGTACTTCTCCGCCTCATCCATGAACCATTTCAAGCTGTCCAGCGCAGTAGCATTACCTGGTCGCTTCAGCTTCGGATTGACGACATTCCAATCTGGATATTTCGAATCGTGCCCATCATGCTGCCAGCCAACCAAATAGATGATTTTCGGCATGCCGCGCGTCATGTGATCCATCTTCTTGATCGCTTCCAGCGCTTCGTCCAGCGTTAATTCTATCTTCCCGTTGTCTCCCAAATAGAGCTTCATCGTTAAGGCGCTCGTGTAATCCCGTAAAAATGGCCGTGCAGGCTCAGGCTTGATTATCACCTTGAACGTATCTGTCAAACGAATGCCTTCTCTTACTACTTCCACACCGATTTCGACTTCACCAACATCCTGCGTCCCTGCCCTTGCTAGTCCATCATCCCCTATGGTGAACATGTCGATAGGAGCGCTGTATGCAAGGGTTGCCTTCGGATCATGCCGCAAGTCAATCTCACTGCCATCCTTCAACCAGCCCGTAACCTGCAGCTGCGTCACACCGTCCAGAGGCAATGCGGCCTCATCAGCAGAAAGCTTAATTGATGCAAGTGGATTGTCATTGTCAACTGACCCTTGGGCTTGAGTCGTACCGCCGTTAGTGAACAAGCTGAGCATCATTGCAAGAACAAGCGCTATCGAAGTGAATCTTGCACCCGATATCTTCCTGAACATGATTAGCCCCCTTCGCATTCTTTGTTATTGCTGCCTTAAACCAGCTCTATTGAGCTGACAGCATTGATCTTACTGCATTGACCTAGATGCCTTGCT